>RFPW01000008.1 GCA_009925965.1 Betaproteobacteria bacterium | reverse complement strand
CAGCCGAGCGACGCTCGAGCGGTCTGCAGTCGATCTGAAATTGAGTTTTGTTCAAGATCCGAGTAACACAGACGAGGCCATGACCCGAAACGCTGTGCGTCAACAGGTGATGCCGGCCCTCGATCGGGCTCTGCCCAATTGGCGATCCGGATTCTTGCGCGCGCGCACTTTGCTCGACGAAGCCAATGATCGACTGCAGGAGCAAACTTGTGCTGATTTGTTGCAATGTAGTTTGGCTGACCACCAACACTTGAATGCGGTTGCACTCGCAGGCTTGTCAGGGCCCCGGCGCCGAGCGGTTTGGCGGGCCTGGTTTGGTGAGCTAAAGCTTCGGATGCCCTCGATGCATCGTCTGGATGCCATCGACCGCAGTTTGGCTATGAGCGCCTCGGGCAAAGCGATGCATGAGGGTTGGACTTTTCGGCGCTGGCGCGACAAGATCGTCGCCAGTCCAGTAGTGAGCGTGATCGAAAGCACCGACACGCCGGCTGAGCCCGATGATGTGAACTTGGTCTGGCGTGGCGAACCGTCTCTGCGGATCGAAGCTTGGGGCGGTTGGTTGGTTTTTAATCTTGATACGGGCCGTGACCGAAGCATCGGGGTTGACCCCGATTGGCTCCGCAGTCAGAGCCTTCGCGTGACCGCCCAGCGATCGGCCGCACGTTTTCGAATCGCTCCTCAAGCCCGCTCGCGCACCCTGAAAGGCCTCTATCAGAGCACTGCCGTCCCGCCCTGGGTACGCACCAGACTTCCACTCGTTTTTGCAGGTGATGATTTGGTCTATGCGGCGGGCCTGGGGATGAATTGCACCATCAGTCAAAAGATGCCCGGCGGGGTCGTGCTGGAATGGCGCCCTGTGGAGCCCGTTGTTTGAAACCTCCTGTCTGGTTGGCAGAACGTTGGGCGGGGCGCGATCGTTTTTTGATCTTGATTGATTCGACAGATCTGCATGATCAGTTCGAGGCCTTGAAATCACTCTGGGCTGCCGACCCGCAACGGTGTCGCGATCTGCATATCGTTGGTTTCATTGATACAGATGCGGATAACGTCCAGCGCCTCGATGCCCACGACGGACGGGTGACATTGACTCTGCATCGAGGTCCACCGGTGATCACCGTCCGACGTATGCGCGTGGTCGCCGATGTGGTTTTGTTTGGGGATCGTGCCGCCACCGATCCTCGGCTGTTGGAATGGCTGGCGCGCAAAGCATCGGCTTACGGCGCGCAGTTGGCGGGCCCTTTGACCGAACAGACCAGGGCGATCTTGGGTCGGCTTGGTTTTCGCCCTGAGAGCCATTCAAGCCATGGTCAATCCGGCTCAACCTCATTGCCATTGGATGCGCTTTGGCAGCGCCAGATCCCCGTTGGTGACCTGCCAGCCACCCGGGTTGTTGAGGGCGGTCGTCGCGCCATCGTAATCGGAGCAGGGCTCGCGGGTTCTGCAGTCGCCGCAGAACTGGCCCAACGTGGATGGGAAGTTCAAGTCTTCGAGCGCCATGCTGCAATCGCCTCCGAAGCCTCGGGCAATCCAGCCGCAGCGTTCAGGCCGCACCTATCGCTCGATGATTGCGCGCTTTCACGACTCAGTCGGGCTGGGGTCGAAGCGCTCCACCGCAGCCTCGAACGCCATGATGCGTATGACGATCAGCTGGCGCAACGGACCGGACTGATCGAAGTGGCCGACAGCTCAGCCGATCTAAGTCGTCTCGCAGGTCTCTTTCAGACGTGCACAACCCGGGAAGGCATGCGTTCAGGTGAGAGCGCGTTGCTTGATCGACAAGCTGCGTCGGACCAAGCGGGTGCTGAGCTTCGGCTTGGTGGCTTGTGGCTGCGCGATGCGGGTTGGGCGCGTCCGCCAGCCCTGTGTGCGCGCTGGCTGGGGGACGATCAGAAGGGTCTTGCCTGGACTTCGCGGATCAGCGTACGCCGCGGTGTTGAGGTTCATGATTTGCGCGCAGATGGGGGGCAATGGGTGGTTTGCGATCACGACGGTAACGAATTCGCACGCGCACCCGTCGTGGTTCTTGCAAATGCACAGACCGCGGCATCGCTGGCCCAGAGCGCGGGCGGCGCAATAAACGCTCTGTTGGCGGTGCCAGGATCGATCGGCCGTTTTGCGACTGATCAACTGCCAGGCGTTCAATGCGCACTCTCGGGTGCGGGCTACCTTTTGCCACCAACCGCAGGTGAAGTGATCGCAGGCGCCGATTACGAAGGCGGGCCACTCGATTCAAACGCACTTGCAGGATTGCTCATGGGCTGCCCCGATGCGGTCGTTCCAAGATTTGGGACGCGCTCGAGCGTTCGTTATGCCACTCGCGATCATCTTCCCGTCGCTGGGGCCGTTCCGCTTGCGGTGGAATCGGGGTCCGAGGTGGGCGCTCGTCTACCTGAAATTGCTCGTCTGCCGGGACTTTTTGTCTTGACCGGATACGGCTCCAGAGGCCTGGTCTGGTCCGCGATCCTTGCCCAGTTGGTCGCCGCACAAATCAATGGAGAGCCTGATCCATTGGACGCCACGCTCGTTGACGCCGTCGATCCGGCTCGGTTTTGGCGACGAGATCGCCTCAAACGTACAATTCGGCCATGACCAAATTGATTGTTCACAAATATGGCGGCACCTCAATGGGTTCCGTAGAGCGGATTCGCAATGTCGCGCGCCGCGTCGCAAAGTGGCACCTCGCCGGCTATCAGATGGTGGTCGTGCCCAGCGCGATGTCTGGTGAGACTAACCGGTTGCTCGGCTTGGCGAAGGCCTGCGCGACCGGATTCGGTTCCGATGGCGTCGCACTCGATGCTGCCCATTCGACCCCTCAGGCCCACCCAAGCCCGCGAGAACTCGATCTGATCGCAGCCACCGGCGAACAAGTGTCGTCGGGCCTTCTGGCCATCGCGCTCCAGTCCTACGGGATCGACTCGGTCAGTTTTGCCGGCTGGCAGGTGCCGATTCGGACCGACAGCGCCTTCACCAAAGCGCGTATTGAATCGATTGATGATGCCAAAGTGCGTACCCATCTCAATGCGGGGCGCGTCGTGATCATTACTGGATTCCAAGGGGTTGATTCCGGTGGGGACATCACCACGCTGGGTCGCGGCGGCAGTGACACTTCGGCAGTTGCCGTGGCAGCCGCGTTATCGGCTGAAGAGTGTCTTATTTATACCGACGTCGATGGCGTGTACACCACCGACCCCCGCGTGGTTCCCGAAGCTCAGCGATTGGCACGCATCACATTCGAAGAAATGCTCGAAATGGCCTCGCTGGGTAGCAAAGTTCTGCAGATTCGGTCAGTTGAATTTGCCGGTAAATACAAGGTCAAAACACGCGTGTTGTCGAGTCTGACCGACCCCGCCATGGACCTCGCGACCGAGGCGGCCAGCGGCACCCTGATTACTTTTGAAGAAGATCCCGACGGAGCGCACACCATGGAGCAGGCCATCATCAGCGGCATCGCGTTTAATCGCGACGAAGCCAAGATCACGCTGACCCGGGTACCCGACCAGCCCGGCGTTGCATTCCGGATTTTGGGACCGATCGCCGATGCCAACATCGACGTCGACATGATCATTCAGAATGCCAGTATTGACGGCCATACTGATTTTTCGTTCACCGTGCATCGCAACGAATATCAGCGAGCAATTGAGGTGCTCAATACCAAGGTTTTGCAAGATATCGGCGCCGCCGAAGTCATTGGTGATGCCAAGATTGCGAAGGTCTCAGTGGTGGGTATTGGGATGCGCAGCCACGTAGGCATCGCGAGCCTGATGTTCAAGACATTGGCCGAAGAACGTATCAATATTGAAATGATCTCAACCAGTGAAATCAAAATCAGTGCCGTGATTGCCGACCGATACATGGAACTTGCCGTGCGCGCCCTCCATAAAGCGTTTGGGCTGGATGCACCCTCTGGGCATGTCGGCGCCTCAAGCTGACTTCGATGCGCTGGTCATCGGCGCTGGTGTCGTTGGTTTGGCGTGCGCTCGAGCGCTGGCGTTGTCTGGCCGATCGGTATTAGTCGTTGAGGCCGAATCGCGGTTTGGTGAACACGCCAGCTCGCGCAATTCTGAGGTCATACACGCGGGGGTCTACTACCCGTCTGGATCAAACAAAGCGCGATTGTGTGTTCGCGGTAAAGCGTTGCTGTACGCCTACTGCGCAGAACGACAGGTGCCGCATCGGCAACTCGGCAAACTGATTGTAGCCACCACGCCGGAAGAAGTCGGCGCTCTCGAAACGATCCTTGCGCGCGCGTCAGCCTGTGGGGTTGAACTTGAGTCGCGCAGCCAACGTCAAGTTGCCGCGATGGAGCCCGCGATTGTCTGTCACGAGGCCTTGTGGTCTTCAACCAGCGGCATCCTCGACAGTCACGCCTTCATGCTATCGCTCATCGGCGATCTGGAGCAGGGCGGCGGGACGGTGGTTTTTCGTACCGAATTCTTGCGCGCCGATCGTGCCGGGTCTAATTGGCGCGCCTGGCTTGGGGAAGCGAGTCGAAGGCCCGACGAGGGTTCAGCCGCTGTTGTCGATGACCCAGCTGAAATCATCGTTCGCGAGATCGTTAATTGCGCCGGATTACACGCCCCGCAGGTCGCGGCAGCGATTGAGGGTCTGGCGGAATCAGGCTTGCCGCGCCAACGTTACTGCCGGGGACATTACTTTGGACTACGGGGGCGCAACCCCTTCCGACACCTTGTCTATCCGGTGCCAGTCCAGCACGGATTGGGTATTCACGTCACCCTCGACCTGGCGGGTCAGGCGCGATTCGGCCCCGATGTTGCCAGCTGGCCTGATGAGATTGATTATGGATTTGAGACCGATCGGGCGCCTGTCTTTGCGAGGGCAATCCGACAGTATTTCCCGAGTCTTGGGGAGGACCAACTCGTTCCGTCTTACACAGGCCTGCGGGCAAAGATTTCCGGACCTGACGAACCTGGGGCTGATTTCCGGATTGATGGCCCACAAACCCACGGACTCAAGGGCGTCGCCAACCTCATGGGGATCGAATCCCCTGGCCTGACCTCGAGTCTCGCGATTGGCGAGGAAGTCATCGATGCGCTAGGCGGTTGATTGGGCCAGCGCCCGAGAAGCAAAGTCGTAAGCAGGGCAAGACACGTGTAGAATTTCGGTTGGTTAGGAGTCGTGACCGAGTGGCCGAAGGTGCTCCCCTGCTAAGGGAGTATTCCTCAAAAGGGAATCGTGGGTTCGAATCCCACCGACTCCGCCAAGTGACTGATTAGATTGAATAAATTCAGTCACCGTTCCAAGAATAAGATTTAATATTTGGGACGATCTGTACCTGGTTATGGCGGAATTATGGCAAGTCAAAAAATCGTCGTCGAGCCTAGTCGAAATTTTTGGCCAGAAAGACATTTGGGATCTTCGGCCGCACGACAGGTTAGAACTTGATGAGAGGCCTCAATAGCGGGCCTCAATCGCGAGCGAAAACCGCACGCAGCAGAGAACATCGTTCAGATTAGGCCGTGGCGGGACCCTCCCCCAGCAGGCTCTCATAGGGAATATTCAATCCGTCATGCAGGCTCTTGACCATGCGCAGACTCAAACGTCGCTTGCGATTGAGTACTTCGGAGACTCGGCTCCAATGAATGGTTCGAGATCACGAGCCGTCAGGCCCTGCTGTTCCATCCGGAACTTGATGGCTTCAACGGGGTCGGCCGGCCCGAAGTCGTAGTACTTTCTCTCATAAGCCTCAACGAGCGTCACCAGCACATCCCGTTCGTCCGCTTGTGGGGTCTGTTCCTCCGCCTGGAAGATCGACTCGAGCCGGCGGAAGACCGCCTTCAAGTCCTCATCGTTTCGGATCGGCTTAATATTCATTAACGTTCTCCACATCGATACGATCGTACTCGGCATGGGTGCCAACAAACTTCACCCAGACGATGCCCGCGCGGTACTGCATTTCCACCACCAGTCGGTACTTGTTGCCGCCGATGTTGAACACCACGCGGTTATTTCCGCAGATGCTGGCGCTGGCGTACTGGTCCTTGATATTTTGCGGAGAGGTCCAAGTCGCCTTGGCGGCCTCGTCATACCAGCTGTGCAACGGACCGCGCGCATCACCGCAGCCGGGTCGGTCCCAAAACTTTTTTAAACTGCTCTTGGCGATCACCCTCATCTGGTTTAGTTTCTCCCATTTTGGGAGTGATGTCAATTGCGGGCAAACACTCGCAACGATCTTTTAGGGGAAAAAAGCAATCTGATCATTTTGCACAGCCCAAGGTCTAGACCGCTGGATGGCCTTCAGTCATCTACTCACCAATCAAACGCCCGGGTGGTTGCAGCAACCTCGAGGTCCCAGTGGGGTTTGATTCGGTCGTAGTAACTCTTCACGGTGAACCTTGCTTGTTCGTTGTCGTCATGCAGCAGTACTCGATGGAGACGCATGCAACTGCAACCCCAGTGCCGCGATGACCTTCATGATGGTTGCGAACTCTGGATTGCCCTCCGCAGAGAGAGCTTTGTAGAGGCTCTCGCGACCTAGGCCTGCATCACGGGCAATCTGACTCATGCCCTTGGCGCGTGCAATATCGCCGAGCGCAGCGGCGATCAGTGCGGAGTCCCCTTCTTGAAGCGCCGCTTCCAGATAGGCTGCCATGTCCTCATCGGTGATCAGGTGCTCGGCAGGATCCCAAACGCGGGTCTTGGTTTTGGTCATGGTTACGACTCCTTCAGATCTTTTGCCAAAGCCTTGGCATTGCGGATGTCCTTGTCCTGGTGGACTTGTCTCCTCCGGCCAGCAAGACAATCACGACCTCGCCGCGCTGGACGAAATAGATCCGGTATCCGGGTCCGTGATCAACCCTCAGTTCCGACACGCCATCGCCCACAGGCTTGGCGTCGCCCACGTTGCCGAGAGACAAGCGCCGGATGCGGACGTCGATGCGGGCACGGGCGGTTCGGTCTCGCAGTTCAGAAAACCATTTGGCGTCGGTTTCAGTCTGCTGGATCTGGATCTTGCCTTGAGCACCCATGGGAAACATTTTCGTCAGGCTCGGCTTGGAGCAGCTTGTGAGTTCGAATCCCCGATCCAGGGGTAGTAGGATTCGAACCTCTGTCCATCCTTGAGTTCACATCTTTCGAGGGTTAGTCCCACGGCGAATACCGCACCACCGATGACGGTCCTCGAAGTAAAAAAGATTTTTGAGCCGGGGCTGCATTTTGTGGGTGGCACCCGCGGCTGAATTCTCAACGTGGGCCAGCGTGGCTCGCGCTCCTGGATCCTGAGATTCACCGCATCAAACGGTAAACGCCGCGATATGGGCCTGGGGAGCTACCCGGATGTGGGCCTTAAAGAGGATATCCGTGGCCGTGGGAATGCCCATGAGCTCGTCGTATTTCCGAAGATCACGACCCTCGCCCAAGTTTGAAACAGAGTATTTCTCCAAACGATCTCGAATGAGGGTGCGGTCGGTTGTGCCGCACCACACCGACAAGGCGTACCGGGTGGGCGATCGTGCAGTCTTGGTTACTGCTGATGATCGAACGCTCGGAGGCAAGGCCCCATGAGATTGCGTCGTAGACCTCTACTTGTAGCGGCCGTTGTCGTGACCATGATCAGCGTCTGTGGCTGCAGTAAGCCAGCGGAAGTGCCAGCTGGCAGTTCCGCCCCCGCATCCGTGGATATCAACCTGTCCGACGGAGACGTCTCGGAACGGGTTAATACCGCGCTGCTTCAGTCGGACTCCCTCAAGGGCATGGACATCACGGTCGTGACAACTAAAGGAGATGTCCGGCTGACCGGCATTCTCGATAGCCAGCCTCACGTCGACGAAGCGATCCGGATCGCCCGAGCGATCGAGGGCGTGCACTCGATTCATCACGAACTCACGATCAAAAAATAGCTGGACCGATGCCCAATCCCCGAGTGGGGTGCCTGTTGAGGCAACACGCTGCTAAAGATAATTGTCGCTGGCCAACTATCAGCGCTTGAACCGGCAGTGCCAAGCGTTCTCTCAAAACCGTTAGAATCTTCCTCGTCATTGGGGAGTAGCCGCTCTTCACCGTGGAGAGGCTTACGTCAACACACTTGACCATCTGGTCATGGCGTAAGCGGTTCGTAAGCTTGGCAAGACCTTTGACCACAACGCCTCCGAACATGGCCGGGGATGCGTCGTGGTCAATCGTCTACAGACCGGCCTTGGAACGTTAATGGAACCTTCGACCGGCGTCGTCGCCCTCGCTGAAATCGGCGACAAGACCCAACTGCTCGCCTTCATACTCGCCGCACGGTTCAAGAAGCCAGTGCCGATCATTCTTGGAATCTTGGCAGCGACAATCGTTAATCACGGCCTGGCGGGTGCCCTCGGGGCTTGGATTACTTCGGCGATTAGCCCTCAGATCCTGCGCTGGGTGTTGGGCCTCTCCTTCATTGGGATGGCTGTCTGGACGATGATCCCGGACAAAGTCGAAGACGAGGAAACGCAGGTCGCGATGAAATTCGGTGTGTTCGGTGCCACGTTGATCACTTTTTTTCTTGCAGAAATGGGCGACAAAACGCAAATCGCGACCGTTGCGATGGTGGCCCACTATGCGGCCCCGCTCATGGTGGTGATGGGTACCACGCTCGGAATGCTGGTTGCGGATGTCCCCGCTGTTTTTCTGGGGGACAAATTTGCCAATAAAATCCCAATGAAGCTTGTGCATTCAATTGCGGCTGCGATCTTCGCGCTGCTGGGCATCGCGACTTTGCTCGGGGCCGTTTCGAAGCTTGGCTTTTAGAAACCAAAGCATCCACGCCGCAGGGCCAGCGCTGCGAGAACGCTTTGCCGCCCAGTGCACGGCGCAAAACCGCGCGTGAGGCACCACCGCCTGAGACGGGGTGCGGCAGCCTGGAAAGCCCTCTCGGCAAGCGACTTCAAGCCCCGGGTTAACCCGCGCGCGCGACCGTGAGATGAGGCCGCGACCTGTGGGGCCGAGCCGCAAGACGCCTTCTCTGGTCGTGGATGGATGGACGAGACCCCGGATCGGGTGCAACATCTGGGTTGCCTGGGGCCAGTCCGGCTAGTGGAGGACGCTTGAATTTCCGATGCTCCGTCCATGACCCAGCGCGATGCGAGAGGAGACCTGTTGACGACTTCCGCTTTCAAGTTCGTTCGCCGTGGGTGCGGCGACGTAGACGTGTTCGTCGCCTCGCTTGAAGCGAGCGACGAAGCGCTCGCTCTCGCGACGCGAACCTTAGCTCCGGACGAAATTTCACGTGCGCGCCGCTTCCTCATGCCGAACGCCGCGCGCCGCTTCGTCGTCGCACGCGCGGGCCTTCGCGCACTGCTTGGCGAGCGTTTGGGCGTCGCGGCGCCGCAAGTTGCGTTCGACTACGGGGCACACGGAAAACCGTCGCTCCGCGGTGACGCGCTTTCGTTCAACCTTTCGCACTCGGGCGAATTGGCAGCGGTCGCGATTTCGCCGCGCGGCCTCGTCGGAATCGACGTCGAGCGCGAGGACGACGAGACAGACATCGTCGGCGTCGCCGCGAACTCATTTTCGCAGCGTGAGCGATTCGCCCTTGAGAGCCTCGACGCGTCGAAGCAACGCGCCGCGTTCTTCGCGACGTGGACCCGCAAGGAGGCCTATTTGAAGGCGATTGGCAGCGGCTTTTCGGTCCCATCGAGCTCGTTCGAGGTGAGCGTTTCGCCCGACCAGCCCGCCGCGATACTTTCGTGCGCCATCGAGAACGATGACAGCGCGCACTGGTGGCTAGATACCTTTGACCTGTCGTCGAGAACGGTTGCATCGGTCGCCCGCCGCCTCTCTCATTAGAGCCCTTTTTATGCATGCCTTCCTCGATCCCGCGCGCGCGAGTGCAGCCCCTAACAGTGCAGCCCCGAACGATTCGTCCGTGCTCTTTTCGAGCGCATCCATTGCGCGTGCGGCCGAGCGCATTCGTGAGCCACTGTCCATCGTCTACGACGGGGAGCAGCGTCGCGTTGGCATTGCGTTCGACAACGCCGACACTGGTGAGCGCGCGAAGTATTCGACGCTAGCGTCGCTCCCGGCGATCTACCCGGAGTGGCTCGGCGACCGAGGCTTCTGCGAGACGCATTCGCTCCGTTTTCCATACGTTGCCGGCGAGATGGCGAACGGGATCGCGACCACGTCGCTCGTCGTCGCAATGGCCAACGCGAACATGCTTGGTTTCTTCGGCGCCGCGGGGCTTTCGCGCGAGCGAGTTGAAGCCGCCGTCGATGAGCTCTCGCGGACGCTTGGACGCGACCGCTCGTGGGGGGTGAATCTCATCCACTCGCCCAACGAAGCGGACCTCGAGAATCATGTCGCCGCGATGCTTGTCTCGCGCGGCGTCGGCCACGTGTGCGCTTCGGCGTTCATGGCGCTCACACCCGCCGTCGTTCACTGTGCCGTCGCTGGCTTGTCGCAGCTCCCCGACGGGCGCATCGTTCGCAAGAATCACGTGTTCGCGAAGATCTCGCGCTCCGAAGTTGCCCGTCAATTCATGAGTCCCGCGCCGTCGGAGATGCTCGGAGCGCTTTTACAAAAGGGCGCAATCACGCCGGACGAAGCGCGACTCGCCGCGTATGTTCCCGTTGCCGAAGACATCACGGCGGAGGCGGACAGTGGCGGCCACACAGATAACCGCCCGCTTGGCGTGCTCCTCCCGACCATCTTGCAGCTTCGCGACGAGATCACTCAGCAGCAAGGCTATTCGCGGCAGATCCGCGTTGGCGCGGCGGGTGGTCTCGGCACGCCAGCGTCGATCGCTTCTGCGTTCGCGCTCGGCGCCGCGTACGTCGTCACCGGCACTGTCAACCAGGGCGCGATCGAAGCTGGCCTTTCCGAAGCGGGTAAGCGAATGCTCGCGCTCGCCGATGTGGCCGACGTAATGATGGCGCCGGCAGCCGACATGTTCGAGCTCGGTGTGAACGTTCAAGTGCTAAAGCGCGGTACGATGTTCGGCGTGAGGGCCGCGAAGCTCTACGACATCTATACGCGCTGCGCGTCTATCGAGGCGATTCCGGAAGCCGACCGCACACGCCTCGAGCGCGACGTGTTCCGAATGAGCCTCACCGATGTGTGGGTCGAGACGGAGCGTTTCTGGGACCGCCGGGACGTGGGTGAAGCGGACCGCGCACGCCGCGACCCAAGGCACCGCATGGCGCTCTGTTTCCGTTGGTATCTTGGCAAGGCTAGCCGGTGGGCCATCGACGGTGACCCGACGCGTCAGACCGACTACCAAATCTGGTGTGGTCCCGCGATGGGAGCGTTCAACGCGTGGGTCAAGGGCAGCTTCCTTGAAGACCCGGCCGAACGAGGCGCCGAACAAATCGCGCGCAACTTGCTCGAGGGCGCGGCCGTCGTGACGCGTGCCCAACAACTTCGCACTTACGGCGTCGCCGTTCCCGCCAGCGCGTTTCAGTTTCGTCCACGCCGCTTGCAGTGAGAGCCATGAAGAAATCGTCAGACAAAACACGAGTCATTAACTCGCAGGTTCCGATCGCTGTCGTCGGCGTCAGCGCCTTGTTTCCAGGCTCTTCCGACGCGCAAGGTTTTTGGCGTGACATCCTCGCGGGCCGCGACCTCATCACGGACGTCCCCGCGTCGCACTGGCTCGTCGAGGACTACTACGACGCGGACCCGGCCGCCCCTGACAAGACATACTGCCGCCGCGGTTCGTTCCTCAGCCCACAGGACTTCGATGCGATGGAGTTCGGCGTGCCGCCGAGCATTCTTCCCGCCACCGACACGGCGCAGATCCTCTCGCTCATAGTCGCGCAAAAAGTCCTTGAAGATGCGAGCCAAGGTCAGTTCGCGAATATGGACCGAGAACGTATGAGCGTGATCCTCGGCGTCACCTCGACGCAGGAGCTCGTGAGCTCGCTCGCGAGCCGCTTACAGCGCCCCGTTTGGATCAAGGCTCTTCGTGAGAGCGGCATTGAAGAAAAAGAGGCGCAGGCGATTTGCGACCGTATCGGTAGCAATTACGTGCCTTGGCAGGAAGCGTCATTCCCCGGGCTTCTCGGAAACGTTGTAGCCGGGCGCATCGCGAATCGTTTTGATTTGCGCGGCACGAACTGCATCACGGACGCGGCGTGCGCGAGCTCGCTCGCGGCGCTCTCGCTCGCCGTCAACGAGCTAGCGCTCGGCCAGTCGGACGTGGTGATCACGGGCGGTGTCGACGCGCTTAACGACATCTTCATGTACGTGTGTTTTAGCAAGACGCCCGCGCTTTCGCCGACGGGCGATTGCCGTCCGTTCTCGGATGCCGCGGACGGAACGATCCTCGGCGAAGGACTTGGCATGGTCGCGCTCAAGCGTCTTGAGGATGCGGAGCGAGACGGGGACCGCGTGTATGCGGTGCTTCGCGGCATCGGGACATCTTCCGACGGACGAAGCAAGAGCGTCTACGCGCCCGTGCCCGAGGGCCAAGCAAGGGCGCTTCGCCGCACTTACGAGCGCGCCGGTTACAGTTTTGACACCGTTGAACTTGTTGAGGCTCACGGCACAGGCACGAAGGCAGGAGACGCGGCGGAGTTCGAAGGCCTGCGTCAAATGGCGGCGGAGCTTGGGCCGATTGAGAAGCCTTGGTGCGCGCTCGGGTCCGTGAAGTCGCAGATCGGTCACACGAAGTCGGCCGCGGGAGCCGCAGGCCTCTTCAAGATTCTGATGGCCCTTCATCATAAGGTGCTGCCGCCAACGATCAAGATCGAGCGCCCGAACCCCAACATGGGCATCGAAGGCAGCGCGTTTTACTTGAATACGAAGACGCGCCCGTGGATTCGCGACGCTTCGCATCCGCGCCGCGCTGCCGTCTCGAGCTTCGGCTTCGGCGGCTCGAACTTTCACTTGACGGCCGAGGAGTACATCCCGTCGGGTGGCGGGAAGGCCGCATACCGAATGCAAACGCGCGCAGCCGAGCTCGTGCTGGTGTCGGCCGCAAGCGCGAATACGCTTGTGGCGCGGGTTCAGGAGATGGTTGCGACGCAGTGGACGCTTGTGGACATCGCGCGCGACGCTGCAAGCGCCTTTAGCGCATCAGACGCAGTACGTCTCGCCGTCGTTGCGAGTTCCGTCGACGACTTGCGCTCGAAGTTTGCGGCAGCAATCACCCAGATCGAAAAGGCGCCTGCGGACACGTTTTCGACACCGAATGGCACCCATTTTTCTGCCTCACCCGCGATGGGCGACCTCGCCTTCATGTTCCCTGGCCAAGGCAGCCAATACGTCGGCATGGGCGCGGACTTCTCGATGGAGTTTGACACTGCACGAAGCGTGTGGGACGCCGCAGCGTCCCAGCAGTTCGAGGACGAGAGGACGAAGTCGGCAATTCACGAGGTCGTATTCCCGCGCCCTGTTTTCTCTGCCGCGGACGAGGCCGCGCAGGCGGAGAAGCTCACACGTACGGAGTGGGCGCAGCCCGCCATTGGCCTCATGAGCGCGTCGATGCTCGCAGTGCTTTCCGAACTCGGAATAGCGGCCAAGTGCGTCGGCGGACACAGCTACGGCGAGCTCACTGCGCTCTATGCCGCAGGCGTCCTTTCGCTCGAAGATTTCGTCGCGATTTCGCGCAAGCGCGGCGAACTGATGGCGAGCGCGTCGTCTGAGGCGGGCGCGATGTCGGCCGTTGTCGCCTCTATCGAAGAGGTCACGACCGTCCTCGCGATGGCGAATACGGGTGCAGTTGTGGCCAATCACAACGGTCCGATGCAAGTCGTGATTTCCGGGAGTGTCGCCGCGATTGAAAAGGCTGAGGCTGCGTTCAAGACGAAGGGCGTCACCGTCAAGCGTCTGAGCGTTTCGACGGCGTTTCACAGCCCTCTCGTCGCGGGCGCGCAGGTTCCGTTCGAAAAATTTCTCGCTGACTGCGCTTTCAAAAAGCCTTTATTCGACGTCTATTCAAACGTCGACGCGGCGCCGCACACGGCCAACCCCAAGTACATTCGCAAGCAACTCGCCGTGCAGATCGCGTCGCCCGTTCGCTTCGTCGATGAAGTCGAGGCGATGTACGCGCGAGGCGTTCGCGTGTTCGTCGAAGTGGGTCCGACGTCCGTGCTCAGCGACATGGTCGCGCGCATCCTCGGCGACCACCGGCCGCACGTCGCCGTCGCACTCGATCGCAAAGGTAAGAACGGCATTGCGTCGTTCTTCGACGGACTGGCCCGCCTCGCGGTGAGCGGCGTGTCGATGTCGCTCGCGCCGCTATTCGCGCACTACGCGCCGCGTAGTACGACGCCTAAGAAGAAGCCCGCGATGGCGATCCCGATCACGGGCACGAACTACGGCAAGCCGTATCCGCCGGCGGGCGGCGCAGCGGCCCTTCCGAAGCCAAACGCGCTGGCGAAGGCTCCTGCCTCCGCGGCGCTCCCGTCGCTGGCCGCGTCCGCTCAGTCCGCTTCACTTGCACCGGCGACGGCGCCCGCCGCGGCGCCACGCGTCCCGACAATTTCTGCACCTGTTGCTCCGAATCGCAAACCACTTACGAATACCCTCATGAAACCAATCTCTCCCGATATTCACGTTTCTTGGGTCCACGCGTTTCAGGACGCGCAACGACACACGGCTGAAGTTCACCTCGCGTACCAACGCGCGATGACCGAAAGCCATGCCGCATTCCTTCAGACCTCGCAGACAGCGCTCTCGGGGCTGACGCAGATGTTGACGGGCCAGGCGATGCCGATGCTCGCGCACGCGCCCTCAATGCCTGCGCTCAGTGCGTCTGTCGCGTTGTCGGCTCCGACTTACGTCGCCGCTGCTCCCGCGCCGGTTTACGCGCAGCCCGCTCCGGCGCCGCAGCCCGTCGCGTACGCGCCGCCACCGCCGCCCGCTCCTATCGCTGCTCCCGCCCCTGCAGTCATCGCTGCTCCCGCCCCTGCGACCGTCGCTGCTGCTGCACCGGATCTCGTAGCCGCTCCCCCCGCGGCTTCTCCGTCGAACGGCGCCGCGTTGAATGGCGCTGTCGACTTGAACGACTTGATGCTCAAAATCGTCGCGGAGAAGACGGGTTATCCCCTTGAAATGCTCGGCCTCCAAATGGAGCTTGAGGCCGACCTCGGTATCGATTCCATCAAGCGAGTCGAGATCCTTTCGACGATGCGTACCCGCGTTCCGAACCTCCCGGAAGTCAAAGCCTCCGAGCTTGGCGCCCTTCGAACGCTGAGCGAAATCGTCGACTACATGGAAGCGGCCAAGGGCGGTGCCTCAAAAAAATCTTAGGCGCATCCGCAAAGAGCATCGGTCCGAACGGGACTGAGGCCGCGGGTGCGCCAGTCGGAAAGCTTCTTCGTCTTGCGGTGAATGAAGTACCGCTCTCGAAGAGCGGCTTTGCATGGTCGGGCCTCCGCGTGCCCGGCCGCGTGGTTGTGACCGACGACCGCACCGGTGTAGCCGCTGCGGTCGTGACACGGCTCTCGGCGCGCGGGATCAAGTCGGAGGTCGTGAATGAAGTCCCGGCCGACGCCCGCGTCGTCATCCTTCTCCATGGGCTTCGCGATGTGAAGTCGGTGGCTGACGCGATTGAGTTGCAGCGCGACGCGTTCTTGGCCCTGAAGGCAGTGGCGGGCGCGTTCGAAAAGGAAATTGGCGCTGTCGTGAGCGTGCAGGATTCCGGCGGCGATTTTGGTCTTCGCGGGGCGGACCCAGCACGCGCATGGACGGCTGGGCTTGCAGCCCTTGTGCGCACGTTCGCGCTCGAGTGTCCTCGGGCGGTGGTGCGGAGCATTGACTGCGAGCGCGGGTCGCAGTCGACCAACGTGCTCGCCGACAAGATTGTTTCGGAGCTGTTTGAGGGCGGTTCGGTGCAGGAGGTCGGCCTCCGCGCGGACGGCGTGCGAAACGCGCTCGTCGCGACCGAATCACAAACCCACGAAGGAAAGATTTCGCTCAGTTCGGACAGCGTGATCGTCGTGTCGGGCGGCGCTCGCGGGGTCACCGCCGCCTGTACCATCGAACTCGCGAAGCAGTGCAAGCCAAAGTTCATTTTGCTCGGGCGCACCGCGCTCGAGTCAGAGCCTGCGTGCACGGTCGCGGCGGTCGACGAAGGCGCGATCAAGCGAGCGCTCATCGAGAACGCGAAGGTCACGGGTGAGAAGCTCGTGCCCGCGGCTATTGGCAAGCGCGCGCAGGAGATTCTCGCCGCGCGCGAAGTAATGGCGACACTCTCTGCGCTTGAAAAGTGGGGTTCGAAGGCCGCTTACCGCGCCGTGGACGTACGCGACTCGTCGCAGATTCGCGCTGCACTCGACGAGCTTCGTCCGCAATTTGGCGCCGTCACTGGGCTGCTCCATGCGGCTGGCGTGCTCGCCGACAAGATGCTTAAAGAGAAGACGGTCGAGCAGTTCGATCGCGTCTTCGACACGAAGGTGCGCGGCCTCTCGGCGCTCCTCGACGCCGTCTCGCAAGAGCCGCTGACGATGATCTGCATGTTCTCGTCTATCGCGGCGCGCACTGGCAACGCAGGTCAAAGCGACTACGCCATGGCGAACGAAGTGCTCAATGCTGTCGCTTGCGCGGAGCGCGCGAAACGCGGCGCGTCCTGCGTCGTACGGTCCATCGGTTGGGGGCCTTGGGAAGGCGGCATGGTGACGCCCACACTGCGAGACCACTTCACCGAGCGTGGCGTGCCGCTGATTTCACTCGCCGGCGGCGCGTGTCACTTCGTCGACGAACTGCGTTCGCAAGGCACGGACACCATCTCGGTCGTCGCACGAAGCGTCGGAGCCGGCGCACTCGGCGTCGTCGCGCCGAAGACGGTCGTGTCGTCGATCGAGCTCACGGACACCTCTCACCTCTATCTGAATGATCACAAGGTAGCCGGTGCTGCCGTCGTCCCTGTTGCCATCGTCGTCGAGTGGTGTCTGCGTTTCGGCAGGGATTTGTGCCCGGAATTTTCGAATCTCGCTGTCGAGAACATTCGCGTCATGAAGAGCATCCGCCTGACGAAGGGCGCCGCGACCGTCATCGAAATGCGAGGTGCCGTCGAACACACAGCGCACGGCGCGACGGTCGCCGTCGAGCTGCGCGACGCGAAGAATGTTCTGCTCTACACGGCGCGCATCGTCATGGGAGCGCAGGTCAATCCGCAGATGAAGGCGCAGGCGCAGGCGCCGGCGTCGCTCGAGCGCTACGCGGAGCCGACCATCTACGACGGCTACCTCCTTTTTCACGGCCCGCTCTTTCAGACGCTCGCAGAAATTGAGGGGATCTCAAGCGCCGGCGCTGTGGGTCACCTCAAGGGCATGGCGGAGCTCGGGTGGTCCACCGAGGGGTGGCAGAGCGACCCGGCGACGAACGACGGCGCGCTCCAGCTTGCCGTGCTGTGGGCGCGCAAAGCGATCGCAGGTCCAACGTTGCCGATGTCTGTCGGCGCAGTTCGAATCCATGACGCATCTCGCACGGCTACGCGTGGAGTTGTTCGCGCGCGCGAAGCCGGCAGCGATCGCACGCTGTGTGATGTGTTCCTCGTGGCGGACGATTCGACGATCCTGACCGAGTTCAACGGTATCGAAACCATTCGTCGCCCGGACACGCCAAGCGCCTAGAGTACGAGAGAACTAGATGCGTTTCGCCCCCATCGCCATCGTCGCGCGCGCTTGCGTTCTTCCCGACGCGCCCGATCCCGATACGCTCTTTCGTAATGTCCTTGAGCGGCGTAGCAGCGTTTCGCGTGCGGACAACTCGCGATGGGGTGTGAGGCGGGCTGAGGTCGTTGGCATCGGCGAAAAACGTACCGACCATACGTTCTGCGAAGCGGGTGGCTACGTCGAAGGTTTCGGTCAACTGTTCGACCCGAGTGGTTTCGCGGCCGATGCTTCGCTCGTCGGATCGCTCGACCCGCTCTTTCAGTGGGTCCTTCACTGCGGGCGTGAGTGCATCTCTCAAGTTCCAGCGTCGTCCAGCAAAGACCTTGCTTTACGCACGGGCCTCGTGCTCGGGAACTTGGGTTTCCCGTCGGAGTCGATGGCGCGGTTCGCTGAAGATTTCTATTGGCAGCGGGCGAGTGCGGTGCATCCGTATCACCGTTTCGGCTCCGGTATGCCCGCACTGTTCGCAGCGCAAGCGCTCGGCCTCGGACGTGGAGCCTTCAGCCTCGACGCCGCGTGCGCATCGTCGCTCTATGCGATCAAACTCGCGTGTGATCGCCTCCACAATCGGTCAGCCGACTTCATGCTCGCTGGCGCCGTTAATCGCGCGGACGATTTGTTCCTTCACGTCGGCTTTACTGCGCTCGATGCGCTGAGTCGTACGGGACAATCGCGACCGTTCCACCGTGACGCCGACGGCCTCCTGCCTGCCGAGGGCGCAGCGCTCGTCATGCTCGAGCGGCTCGAAGACGCAGTGGCCGCGGGCCACAGGGTGTTCGGCGTAATTCGTGGCGTCGGCCTTTCCAACGACGGTCGCGGGCGAGGCCTTCTTGTGCCGTCGGAAGACGGTCAGGAGCGGGCGATTCGTGCGGCCTACGAAATGGCGGCTATCGACCCGCGCGACGTCGGCCTCCTCGAGTGTCACGCGACCGGCACACCGATCGGAGACGCGACCGAAGTGCGAAGCACCGCGCGCGTTTTCGCCGGTGCGTCTGACGTGCCGATGGGCTCGCTCAAGAGCAATCTCGGGCACCTCATAACGGCCGCGGGCGCCGCAGGCCTCATCAAAGTACTCGGCGCTTTCGAGGCGCGGGTGCGACCGCCTCAACTGCACGTTGAGGACCAGTCCACGCATATTGGCGCGTTCGCGAAAAGTCCGTTCCGACTGCTCACAGCGGCCGAAGAGTGGGTGGGCCCGCGTCGAGCCGGCATTAGCGCCTTCGGCTTTGGCGGAAACAACGCGCACCTCGTCGTCGAGGCTTTAGACGAAAAGCGCCCCGCGTTTTCGGCGCTGACTCCGGCCTCACGACCTCGCGTCGCCGTCGTTGCGCTCGGTGCGCGGACGGGCAACGGTGAGAGCGCGGAGGATTTCGCTTGCACGCTGTTCTCGGCAGAGAGAGGCGACGCGCGTCGCGAGTACGTGCGGGTGAATCTCGAGGGGCTTAAGTTCCCGCCGAACGACCTTGCCGATACGCTGCCGCAACAGTTGCTCGTGCTCGAAGCCGCGCGCGAGGCCGCAGCGAAAGTGGAGTTGCCGCAGGACCGCACCATCACGGTGATCGGTATGGGCTGCGACGCTGAGATCACGCGGTATGGATCGCGTTGGCGCGCACACGCTTCGCTTGCACAGGCCCTGGACGATCGGCTCATCGATACCGTGAAAGACGCCTTCGCGCCGCCTCTCACTGCTGCGGCGGTTCTCGGCACGATGCCCAACATGCCTGCCAATCGAGTGAGTAGTCAGCTCGACCTTCGCGGCGCGAGCTTCTCTGTGTCGGCCGAAGAATCGTCCGGTCTCGTCGCGCTGCAAATCGCTGCCAACGCGCTTGCCTTCAATGACGCGGATGCCGCCGTTGTCGGTGCGGTTGACCTTTCTCACGAGAGCGTGCATCAGTTCGCACTCGCGTCACTCGACAGAACCGCGATACCAGCGGACGCGGCGATCGTGATGGTGCTTGAGCGCCTCGATGACGCGCGTCGCCTCGGGCACACGGTGCTCGCTCTGCTCGACGATGACGTCGCTCCCAATTCGAAATCCGATGTCTTCGGCAACGCGGATTTTGCAACTTCGCTAACCGAGCGGCTCGGCTCTGCGCACGCTGCTGCCGGGATGGTCGACGCGGCCGCGGCGGTTCTCTCGCTACACCACCAAGCGCAGCCGTCAGCGCATGAGGCTGCCGACCCGCGCCTGGGGCGCTCCCGCGTTGGCGTCGTTTCTACCCCGCTTTTAGGGGCAAAAACGTCCGTCACATTTGCTGCAGCGGACCACTCGCCGTTTGTCTGTGGAGACCTCCCTCGTATTCACGTGATCCGCGGAGCGAGTCGGGGCGCCGTCGTCGATAAGCTTACGTGCGGGGATTTTCGCTCCAGCGTCGGCTCGGCGACGCTCGCCATCGTTGCCGCGTCGGACGAGGAACTTGCGGCGAAGGCGAAGCAAGCGTGCGCGTGGTTGACTCTCGGTGGCCCGTCGCCCGAAGGCGTCGCGTTTCGCGAGAAGCGAATCGATGGCGAGATGGCGTTCGTCTTTGCCGGCGCGGGCGCGTCATATTCAGGGATGGGCCGCGATTTGTTTCTCGCGGCGCCTGACTTGTTTGCCGCGACCGCCGCACGTATGGGCGACGTTCCCCACACTTGGCTCACATGGCCGAATGGCATTCCTGAGCATCCGCTCGATCAGCTCTGGGGCGCGTCCCTGATCACACAGACGCACGCAGCCCTCACACTTGGCACGCTCGGCCTCAAGCCGACCGCAGCCATCGGATATTCGTCCGGCGAGTCGAACGCGCTCTTCGCGTTTCGCGCCTGGAACGACATTGATCAGATGATCTGCGATGGCGCGGAGGGGCTACTTTTTCAGTCGGATCTGTGCGCGCCGTGGTCTGCCGCCCAACGTTACGCGAAGCGAGTTGGTACCCCATTTTCGAAGTGGGTGTCGTTTAGCGTCGCAGCATCTGCGGGCGAGGTTCGCGCGGCGCTAGAAGGCGAACCACTCGCTTTTCTTTCAATCATCAATGCGCCAGGGGACTGCGTCATCGCCGGCGACGAGCAAGCGTGCGCGCGCGTTGTCGCGAAGCTAGGCGACCACCGCGCGATCTCACTCCGCTACGACATGATCGCGCATTGTCCGGTCGTCGGTGTCGAGCGCGAAGCGTGGTGGAAGCTGCACCGTCGCAACGTGAAACCCGTCGATGGCGTACGGTTTTACTCGAACGGTTTCGAGCAGGCTTTCGTACCGACGAGTGACAAGGCCGCCGAGGCCATCACGAACCAGGCGCTGACTACACTCGACTTTCCGAGCACCATCGAACAGGCGTACGCGGACGGTGTTCGCGTTTTTGTCGAGCACGGCCCGCGCGGGCGAGCGACCTCCTGGGTGCGAAGCATTCTCGGAGAACGCGAGCACCTCGCGGTGAGTCTCGATGCGATGGGACGCTCGTCTTTGCGTACCGTCGCCAATGCGGTCGCCGCTCTCGTCGCCGCCGGCATCGACGTTGATCTCGAGAAATTCTTTGGACCCCTTCGCGCCGAGCAGGTTCAGCGTCCGGCGGCATCGATTTACCGTGATTTCGCCGCGCATCCGGCGCCCGTTTCCCTACCGAGCCTCATGTCCCACACAACGCAGCAGGTTCCCGCCCCACCGCTCGCATCGGTGTTCGATTTGCCTGACCCCGAATTTTCGTCGACCGTCGTCGACGTATCCGAGTTCTCCATGGCGGTGCGCGAGGCGACGCTGTTCGACGCGCCGGTTCTGCTGCTTCAGGACGTCGCGACGGTGCATAAGCAAATGCTCCACTACCAAGCCGCGATGCACTCGAGGTTCATGGAGATGCAGGCCATTGCAACGCAACAACTTATCGTTGCCTACGCAGCGCTCGCGAGTGATCCGTCCGGCGATACAGCTCCAGAACGTTTGAGCGAGGCTCTGATCGTTGCGACGGCCCCCTCCGCCCCCGCGCCGTTTGTGGTTGCCGAGTCTGTCGCCGAGATCGCCGCGACGGCGCGCACGTATCCCGGGCCGTCGTATGACCGTAAAGACCTCGAGCACCTCTCACGCGGCAAAATTTCGACGCTTTTCGGCCCTCAATTCGAGCTTCAAGATGGCTTCTCGCGGCAGGTGCGCATGCCCGAGCCGCCGCTGCTCCTCGCCGACCGTGTGCTCGGTATCGACGCCAAACCTGGCGTCATGGGAAAAGGCACGATCTGGACGGAGACGGACGTTCGCGCCGACAGTTGGTACCTCACGCCCGAGGGTCGCATGCCGTGCGGTATCACCATCGAGTCCGGTCAAGCGGACCTCTTGCTCATCAGCTGGATGGGCGCCGATTGGCTCAATCGCGGCGAGCGAGTGTATCGCCTGCTGGGTTGTGAGCTCACGTACCACGGTTCGCTCCCGAAAGTTGGCGAGACGCTTCACTACGCGATTCACGTCGACAGCCATGCGAACCAAGGAGAGGTTCGTCTCTTTTTCTTCCACTACGACTGCTTCGTCGATGGCAAGTTGCGGTTGTCGGTGCGCGGTGGGCAAGCGGGCTTCTTCACGGACGAGGAACTCGCAAACTCCGCGGGCATTCTTTGGGACCCGATGGCGGACGTTCCGCCAGCGTCGGCTCCACTCGCCGCGCCGCACGTGCTCACGTCGAAACGCGCACTCTCTCGCGCAGACCTCGAAGCGTTCGCGCGTGGAGACGTCGCGGACACGTTCGGCGAAGGGTTCGAGGCGGCCAGTGCGCACGTCCGCACGCCGCGCATCGCGGGCGGCGACATGCTCTTCCTTCAGCGCGTCGTGACGATTGATCCCGAAGGTGGCCCGTGGAAGCGCGGGTATCTGAAGGGCGAGGCCGACATCTCGCCGAACGATTGGTACTTCGACGGCCACTTCAAGAACGACCCGTGCATGCCGGGCACGCTGATGTTTGAGGGCTGCGCGCAGGCGCTCTCCGTCTACCTCACGGCGATGGGCTTCACGCTCGGCCGCGACGGCTACCGCTTCGAGCCTGCGACAGAAGAAAAGTTCGTGATGCGTTGCCGCGGACAAGTGAAGCCGACGAGCAAGAAGCTCACGTACGAAGTGTTCGTCGCGGAAGTTCAAGACGGCGACACGCCGACGATCACGGCAGACTTGCTCTGCACCGTCGATGGACGCAAAGCGTTCCATGCGCGGCGCGTTTCGTTGCGTCTCGTACCGGATTGGCCACTCTCGCGCTGGCAAGACGGCGGCGCTTCGGCCCAGTACCAGGCGGGCGAAGATCTCAGCGGGGCTGCGCTTCCGCGCCTCGGCGGTCTCGTCGGCTACACAGACAGCGGGCCCGTCGCGTCCGTCGACGGCTTCGCGTTCGACTATCGCTCGCTGCTCGCTTGCGCGTGGGGCAAGCCGTCGGAGGCGTTCGGACCGTTCTACGAAGTCTTCGACAGTCCGCGTCGCGTTGCCCGTTTGCCCGGGCCCCCTTACCACTTCATGTCGCGCATCTCGAAGGTCGAAGGCGGCGTGGGTGCGCTAGAGCAAGGGAGTTCCGTCGAGGTCGTCTACGACGTGCCCGAGCAAGTTTGGTATTTCGACGAGAACGGCCATCCGACGATGCCGTTTTGCGTGCTCATGGAGGCGGCGCTTCAGCCTTGCGGTTGGCTCGCCTCTTATGTCGGTTGTGCACGCGCCTCGGATATTGACCTGCTGTTTCGCAACCTCGACGGCGTAGGCACGCTCACGCATGAGATCCTTCCTTCGACCGGGCCGCTCGTGACGCGCGCGAAGCTCACGCGCCTTTCGCAGTCCTCGGGCATGACGATTGTCTCGTTCGACGTTGAGAGCTTTGTCGGCGATGTGTCGGTCTACAAGATGGACACGGTCTTCGGATTCTTCCCGATGGAAGCGTTCAAAGATCAGGCGGGGCTCCCCGTTTCCGCCGAGCACCGCTCGCGCGTCGTGCAGCCTTCGAACGTCCTCGTCGAGCTTGCGGAGCGTCGTCGCGCTCACACCCCGGGACCGAGGCTCGCCGAGGAGATGCTCTGCATGGTTGACCGCATCACCGGGCTTTGGCCACAAGGCGGGTCGAAGAATCTCGGCTATTTGCGCGGCGAAAAAGACGTCAAACCGGACGAGTGGTTCTTTAAAGCGCACTTCTTCCAGGACCCCGTGCAGCCCGGCTCCCTCGGCGTCGAAGCGCTCTGCCAGTTGCTCCAGTTCTTCATGCTCGAGACCGGTATGACGGCCTGTATCACCGACGCGCACTTTGAGCCTGTGATGCTTGGCTGCGCGACGAAGTGGAAGTACCGGGGGCAAGTCACGCCCACTAATCGCCTGATCACGAGCGAGGCGGAGATTCTCCAAGTCGGTACGGACGATCACGGTCCTTTCGTGATCGCCAACGCGTGGCTTTGGGTGGACGGCAAACGCATCTATCAAGTCGAGAATCTCGGCATGCGCGTGCGCGCAGGCTCGGTTCCGCGACGTGCAATTCAGACGAATCGTCATGAGTTGCTCGACCCCGCCAAGGATCACTGGCTCGCCGACCACTGTCCGACCTACGTCGTTCCCGCGCTTCCCATGATGTCGATGGTCGACCGAATCGCGGCAGCCGCGCATGCAAGGACGGGCCGTAAGGTCGCCTCGCTCGACGATGTGAAGGTACTCCGCTGGTTGGCGATCACCAAACCCACCGAGCTGCTAACCACGGTCGAGGCGCATGGCGCAGACTCTGTATTCGTCACGCTCCTCGCATTCCGCGACGCGAAAACGGCCGAGCTTTCGCGCTTCGAACCTGTCGCAACCGGTCTCGTTTCGTTTGTGCCTAACGGTGAGGCGCCAAAGCCTTTTGCCGCCGTCACCAAACCGAAGGTCGTTCGCGGCTTTTACGACGACGGGTCTTTGTTTCATGGCCCCGCGTTTCATTACGTGACTGAGCTGTCCGTCGGGACGAATGGCTCGTCGGCTGTGATCGACGTGACGAAGGGGAGCGTTCCGCACGGCGCGCTGCACCAAGGCGTCCTCGACGCGATGACGCACGCCATTCCGCATACGGCGTTTTCGCAGTGGTCGAAGGAGGTTGGAAACGACGTCGTCGCCTATCCGCATCGCATCGATGGCATGAAGCTCTACGAGCCTCTGCCCAGGATGGGCATCGTACGCGTCGAAGCGCATTTCGTTGGGCTCGACGACACGCGCCGTTTCCCGACAACGCACGTTCAGGCGATCGTCGACGGGCGCGTTGCGATCGAGTTCTTGCTCACCGAGGTGCTCGTTCCGAAGGGGCCAATCGGGCGCGCCCCGTCGGCAAGCCGTCGCGCATTTCTCGGCGGCAGCCGCGCGGAGGGTGTTTCGCTCGCCACCTTCGCGAAGGGCGTCACACGCGTGTCTCGGGGTGATGTCGCCGCGAGCGACTGGTTTCCTGGAACGCTTGCGAGTGCCTACGCCCTGTCGGTAGGCGAAGAGTCTCGTAAGGCCGAGGCGATCGCCGTGCGAGAACACGTCGCAGCTCAAGCGCATGTGCACCCGTCTCGTGTTTGGGTCAGTGATGATTTGTCGAGCGCGTTCGATCAACTTTGTCCGCTTCGGGTTTACGACGTCGATGTGAAGTCGACTGCAAAGGACGTAGCCGTCAAGAGTGTCGGCGCCCCGCATATGGCGCTCGAGCGCGTCCGTGAAACCTGGGCTCGGCTGACCGGCGTCTCCGGCTGGCCGATGGAAGACTTGTACGCAGCGCTCATTCAGACGTTCGTTGCCAACGTCGTTTTGGAGACTGCGCAAACGGCGCGTGCGCTTGCTGCAACGCCGTGTTTGTTCGTCGCAAACCACCAAGTCGGCGTCGAGTCCGTGCTCGCGTCGGTGCTCCTGAGTACGTTGACGGGCAAGCCCACGACAGTGCTCGCCAAAGGCGACCACCGCGACTCGTGGATTGGAAAGTTCATCGCGCTCAATGCACGTTACCCCGGCGTACGCGACCCTGAGCTGACACTCTTTGTCGACCGCGACGACCCAAATGCGATGGTGAAGCAGTTCGATTCCATCGCCGATGGGCTACGACGCGGCGAGCGAAGCGCGATGGTCCACATCGAAGGAACGCGCGCGCTCTCTTGTCGGACTCCCACGACGAAGCTCAGCAGCGCGCTACTCGACGTCGCGTTCTCAGCGGGAGTGCCCGTTGTCCCACTTCGCTTCGTTGGCGGTCTGCCCATTGACCCGCTTGAGACGCGGCTCGAATTTCCTGTCGGTTTTGGAGCGCAAACATTCTTTGTTGGCGATCCGATTCCGCCAGACGCTCTTTCTCGAATGCAGCTTCGTGAACGAAAGGACGCTGTGCTCGGGGCGCTCAACGCGCTCGGAGGTTCTCCGGACGACGAAGTGCCAAGCCCGCCGAACGCGGCGCTCGAGCGCGAGGTTGCGCAGTGGCAAAAGAAAAGCGGCGCCTCGCTCACGAACGCCGTTGCGCTCATCGCATTGTCGAAGCTTGCCGACCCGAGTGAACCCACGGCTCGATTGCTCGCGGCGCGAGCGACAGGGAAGCTATCCGTCGGCAAGTCGCCGCAAGACCAGTGGCTCGAGGCGTTTGCGAGCAGTTTGCTCGGTAACAGCGCTCAGTAACAGCGCTCAGTAACAACGCCAAGTAGCACCGCTATTTGGCCCAGCGCATTGACAACCCGTTCGAGGAGGAGTCGGGGGATCGATATAGGGATTGCCATCAAACTGTGCACCAACTTACAGACCGGCCGTATTCGCAGCAGTAGATTCGGTCCTTGCCGCAAATCCTGCAGACATCCGATCGTGCAGGGCACCCCGCAATCGGGGCGCGGCATCAACTCAACCGAAGGAAAATCCCATGAATACCCTTATCGATGTTGCTGTTGCCGACGGTCATTTCAAGACGCTGGCCGCAGCCCTCACCGCGGCAGGCCTAATTGACACCCTCAAAGGTGCCGGTCCGTTCACCGTTTTTGCCCCCACCGACGATGCGTTCGCCAAGCTGCCTCCCGGCACGGTAGACGGTCTGCTCAAGGACATCCCGAAACTGACCGCGATCCTCAA
>RFPW01000070.1 GCA_009925965.1 Betaproteobacteria bacterium | reverse complement strand
GAGTCGGGACATTGGCGGAAATTGGCCTCTGTCGGTCATTCGGTTGATAGCTACCCGTGAGGTAGATAATGTCTTCGGTGTAATACGGGCGCGACTCCTCAGGAATAAGTTCTGAGTCGGCAATGATGTAGTCGATATACTCCGCCCCCATCGTGCCGGGGTATCCGAGGAAATTAACTTGGACCGGAGCGGCGCGGTTTGCAAATATTCCTGCCCTCTGACTTTGAGTAAACCCCTTGAGATCGATCGCAATATCGACCCCCAGTTCTCTTGAGAGTTGGGCGATGTCGTAATCGCTCTGATGACTCACGTCATGAAATGAATCGACTGCCGCCTGGATCCGACGCTGCATGCGATCGCCAGTCAACGGACCAAAGTGGAACGCAATCACTTCGAAACGAGCCTTGTCATGAAGCTCGAAAATCTCTGCGATCAAATAGGCAGTTGCATGTTGATAAAAATCTGCGGAGTAATAACCGATCCGAATCCGGTCGTCGGAATGTCGCTCCCGTATCGGACACGATGCATCTTGCGAAGGGTGTTTATCAGAGGTCCAGACTTCGGCAGCCCGACGTTGCACCGAGAGTGAATCCGAAATTGAAAGTATGGCAAAGGCCGGCACACACTTTGCGCCCCTCTGAATCAAATCCTGCAACAGTGAGTCAACTTCTGTGGCGTAATTACTCCAATCGCAGACTCTCATTTTTGTGTGATGCAAGGCACCACGAACATATTCAAAATTGTGATCAATACGCGTAGCGCTCTCAAAACTAGCGATCGCTTCGTCAAGTCGGTTCAATTCGACTAACGCATACCCCAGATTTGAATGGGCATCGGCATAATCCGGCCTCAGCCGTAAGGCCTCCTGAAAATCAAGGAGCGCAGCGTCAAAGCGCTTGAGGGCTTGGTAAGCGTTCCCCCGGTTATTGTAGGGCTCTGGATTGGAAGGGTTGATGGCGATGGCCTCTCCAAAGCAATTAATCGCCTCATCAATCCGATACCGCCCAACTAGGGTTGTACCCAGGTTATTCAATGCTTCGGCAAAATTCGGGCGCAAGTAAAGCGCCCGCCGAAATGACTCCTCAGCACGTACCAGTTGGCCATCGCACTGCAAGGCATTACCGAGATTCATCAAAAAAACCGGATTGTCCGGCTCTAGTTCAACGGCTTGGGAAATCAGATGCACCGCTCGAGCGCCACTACCAGATTGATAAAACAAAACACCAAGAAGATGTAGCGCCCCCGGATGCTTCGGGTTCCGACTGAGAATTTCTGCGTAGATGCCCACAGCTTGGTCCACTTCACCAGCCTTGTGGAATTCAAGACCCTGACTCAGCAGGCGGTCGTCTTTTTGGACTGATGGCTTTGAACCAGTGCCTTGACGAATCCGAGGGCTCTTTGGGGTACTCATTGGCTCATACTCGAACTGAACGCGCGTTCGTCCTCAATGAAGTCAAAAAGTCTCTCCATTGGCTCTGGCGCACCTCCCATGCGTAAAACCTCTTGAAATACTCATGTTGCGCTTGCAGCCGTCGTTGCACCTCCAAATCCCAAAATTCATCAACGGATTTCTGCAAGGCCGCGGTGTAACGTCTCGTAAGCGCTGATTCGTCACCGTCAATGGTCACGTAGGTTCCCCATTCAGCAAGTGTTTCCGGTAGTGCACCAAAGTTTGTCGTAACGACATGACAGCCCGCCATCGCAGCTTCGATCGCAGTCAAACAAGAGGTTTCCTGCCAGATTGAAGGGTAAGCCAAAATATGTGAGCTTTGCAGGGCTTCGCGAACCGCAGAGTTTGGGGCATACCCTTTGTAATTAACATTTCTCATCCCACGGGCGCGCTCGAAAAGCGGCTCGAACGTCGCTCTATTTTGACGATCAAACTCAGACCCATAAATGATCGTCGAGGAATAGATGTCGAGCTCTACTTGGTCCCGGTTGAGTTGGTCAAAACTATCGAGGAGCACCTTCAAACCTCGCCACGGCGTTGAGGCATAAACAAGTTTCAACTTCGGGGGTTTCTTAACCAGATCAAGCGATTGAATGGCGTTCTTGATGATCGTCGACTTTCCGTCTGGGATTTTGAATGCCATCCGGAATTTCTCGTACTGCCAATGGGACACGTAGACAAAGTGGTCAACGGCCTCCAGATATTTTTGATGCCGCAAATTGGCGACAGCCGCCTGATCGTAACTGTGATGATTCCACAGCACGTTGATTTGATTCGCCTTCAAAAGCGATGGGTCAGTATTGCTCAGGATGAGATTGATGCCGTCCAGTGCCTCGGGCTCCAGCCAACCGCGAAGGCTCTCAAGCAACAACTCAGTTCCGCCCCGAGGCTTGCTTACTTCCATCTCAATCACAACACGTTCTGCCAATGTTGAATAGTTCAGTCTAGCACCCGCACCGTACCTATCCCTGTGGCCAAATTTCGCCGTTATCCCACCCAACCATCCCGTGAGAACCTCATGCGCTATTCGGCCGATTTCTGCGAACGCGAGTACAACAATCGGCTTCGGGTTCCCGAATATCAACAGATTTTTTCGCGCTGGGCCGAGGCCGGAAAACAGTTTCGGGACCTGCACCAACATGATCCAGGTACCCACCTGCACCGAGCCTTCGGTGACGCGGACGGCTCTCAACTTGACTATTTCAGTTGTGGCGTTTCGGGTGCGCCGCTCTTTGTTTTTATCCATGGCGGATATTGGCGCTCCCTCGACAAGCATGATTTTTCGTGGGTTGCAGGGCCATTTTTGACCGCCCAAATCGATGTCGCTGTCATCAACTATGCCCTGTGCCCAAAGGTGTCGATCGAGGACATCGTGCACCAGTTGCAGGAGGGCTGCGCGTGGCTCTATCGCAATGCCGATGCACTTGGTTTTGATCGCCAATCGATCACGGTCGGCGGTCATTCAGCCGGGGCCCATCTCGCTGCAATGATGCTCTGTGCTGATTGGCCCAACTGGGGGGCAGACCTTCCTCCAGACCTCACGAAGTCAGCTCTGCTGATTAGTGGTCTCTACGACCTGGAGCCACTGCTATACGCGTCGTTCGTTCAAGGTGATCTCAAGCTGGACGCCGCTTCGGTTACCAGCTTGAGCGCAGCCTTTTTGTCGGCAGTTCGGTGATCACGGCTGTTGGCGGACTCGAAAGCGATGAATTTAAGCGGCAAAACCAACTGATCGAGCAACATTGGCCGCGCCACTTCCTCGAAGACATTCCGATGCTGGGGACGGATCATTTCACGGTGGTCGATGCCCTGATCGATCCCGCTCATCCATTGACCCAGGCGACCATTACCCTCTGTCGGAAGTCGGGCGCAGCTTAACCATCCATGCCCGATCATTACGATCGAATGTACATCCGCATTGCCACCTCGGCCATTTTGGCCCTTTCAGTTGCTCTGACTCCGCAGCAGACGCAGGCTGACATGCGATGCTGCATGGCCGAGCCGAAGATTCTTCCTGATGGATCCTTCAAATACACGGGTATCCCATTTCGGCTGACGCGTCCGGCCACCCCGATTCAGGGGTTCGCGCCGTTTACACCTGCTTCGCCAAGTCAGCCCGCTGCACCGACGCTGAACGCGCCCGCTCCGCTCGGCGCCCCGCAAGGCCCACGAGCGGATTTTGCTGCTGCGCCCATGCAGGCTCCGGGCGCTCCGGCGCGTTAACCCAGCACATCGGGTAGCCGAATACCCGCCCCTCCCAGTGCCCGGTCAAAGCTCATTTCCACCACCCGCGGATCCAGCGTCAGAAATGTTTCGGCACACCGGCGTGCCATGGTCGGCGTAAGCGGCTCGTTGGCACCGCTCATCGATTCGGTCGCGACCTGCGCCTCGAGTGAATGCTCCAGGACCGAGAGGGTATGCCATGCGGATTCGAGCCCGGTTCCGACCACGAGGAACCCATAGCTTCGCAGGATCAACACCTCGCGCGACCCAAGATCCTTCACGACCTCCGCGCATTCGGCGTCTTCAAAATCAAGCCCGCCAAAGTCATGGCTCGCAATGCGCCCGGCCAGCTGCGCACCCCATGCATTATCGATACGCAGACCTTCGCCCTGACACGCAACGGCCAAGGCCGCTGGCGTATGAATTCGTAAAACACAATGCACATCCGGCCTTGCAGCGTACAACGCAAGGTGCAAGCGCAGACCGGCAACATCGATCGAGGGAGTCAGGCCGTCGGGGCGCTCGCCGTCGGGGCGCTCACCGTGCAGTGGTTCCAGCGCATGGCCGTCTGGCCCGATTCTGACTAGATCCGATACGCTGACATCGCTCAGCGGGACGCCAAACGCAGGCACGAAAATCACCGGGCCATGACTCCCCGGAACCCTCAGTGTGACCTGCGTAATCAATGGTTCTTCCCAGCACAGTTTGGCCATCAGGCGGCAAGCCGCGGCGAGGCGCACGCGCCCGATCCATTCCTGCGCCGTGATCTGGCCGGCACTCAAGAGTGCAGCGAAGGGCGGTGTCGGCGCCGGCGGTAGTGGCCGCTTGGGCAAAGGGGGGCTGAGGCGGGGGCCGCGACTGCCAGGGCTAGCCTGCGGGCCGTTAGCGGGGCTATTCATGACGATGGCTCAAAGGTGGAGGCTGAAGATTCGATCCTGAGGAACCCTAAAATTACCAGATCTCGGGGCCGTCGCGGGCCCAAGAGAGTGGGACTTAGGCGCTCAGCAACCCGAGCGAGCGCGCTCTAGCCTGAGCCAATGCATGCACGTGGCGCAGAGCCGGGACCGGGACCTGATGCCATTGCGCCAGTTCGATCACCGCCCCAACCAAGGCGTCGAGTTCGGGACGTCGCCCGGCATCAAAATCCTGCAATGTGGAGGTCCGGACCGGTCCCAATGATCGCGCCATCGCAATCCGCGCATCGGCATCGATCGTGAGAGAAACCCCCATCGCCGCTGCGACAGCCTTTCCCTCTTCAATCAAGGCTCGCAAGAGGTCGCAAATGGCCGGATCAGAACACAGGCGATCCATTCGCAAACCCGTCAGCGCTGAGACCGGATTGAAGGATAAATTGCCTATGAGTTTCGTCCAGATGTCCGTTCGAATGTCACCAGAGTGTTCCGCCGCAAAGCCCGCCGCATTAAACAAATCGACAAGACCGACTGCCGATAGCGATGGCGTGGGCGGAGTACCTCGCACCTCGCCCAGGATCAATCGATTACCGGCGGTATGGCGCACCACCCCAGGCGCAGCGACCTCGGCCGAGAGGTGTACGACACAGCCAACGAGACGCAACGAATCGAGTGCGTGCGATGCGGTGCCGTCGGGGTCAAGCGTCTTGAGATAACGACCGTCGTTGGCGTCGCTCAAGTACCACCAGGGAACCCCATTAATCGCGGCCACGACCCTCGTCTGCGGATGCAATAGCGGCTGAAGTCGCGACAGCATCGCGGGTATCGAATGCGCTTTGAGGCTGATGATGATCAAGTCCTGCGCACCACTCGATTGCGCAATCACCGCGGGGTCATCGCTGGCGTGCATGGCAATCGAAGCACTCGGATTCGCTCCAGCCAGCGCCTCAGGGCCCTCAACGACCCGAAGGCCTTCTTTCTGGATCGCGGCCAGGTGATCTCCCCGCGCGATCACTGAGACAGCGTGGCCCGCACCGGCAAGGCGATAGGCCATCAGGCCACCCACCGAGCCTGCGCCGACAACCGTAATTCGCATCGAGGACTTCATGGCGAGCTCCAAGAAAAAGGGCGCACATGACTGTGCGCCCCAAAACGGCAGTCTTGCTGCCTCTCCTCCTCCTCGAACCTCGTTTTAAGGAGACTATCGAACCCACGAGATTTAGTCCACGCGTGAACCCCCCGGAAAAACCCGCGATTCATGGTCTTTTTGACGTCATTTGGCGGCAACTTCGGGTAAACACCAACCTTCAATGACACCAAGGATCGCACCGGACATCGCCGCAATGACGGCGGGCAACTCGCCGACTGCAGGGGTAGCCCGCAAGGTAACTCCAGGAGCCCGGGCTTGAGCCGCTTCCATCAAAATCGGGAAATCGCGACGAAGATGACCGCCACGGCCCAGAAAAACCGGAACCACGACGATCTCGTTCACCCCTTCGTTGGCAAGGGTCTCCACGAGGTCGGGTAAGCCCGGCTCCATCAGCTCAAGGTAGGCAATTTCAACTCGACCCTCCGGCTGAGCAACGAGCAGTGCATCGCGCAACGCTTGAAATGGCTTTGCCCACGCAGGATCACGAGCGCCATGTGCAAACAAAATGACTACGGGAATCGACATCAAAATGAATTCCAGAATTAAATCTTAGCTCACGAGATCAAGGGGCGCGATCAGCGGGCCCGATCGACCCAGGCCAACAAACTTAACGCGAGCGCAAGTGCAACAGCGCTCGGCACCAGGGCGGCAATCCAGGCGGGCCAGGTATTGAGCAGACCCAGATGCGACGCCAGCCCATTCAAAAAATGAAATGCGACGCCGAGCATGATGCCTGAGAACACCTTGAGCGCAATGCCACCTGAGCGGGTCTGCAAGTAGCCAAATGGCAATGCGAGTGCCAGCATAACAAGTGCTGCAAAGGGGTAAATGATCTTTTTCCAGAGCGCAATTTCGTACCGACTGACCTGTTGCCTGTTGTCCCGCAGATGTTCCACATAGTGCAGCAGATCAATCGCCGACATCCGTTCGGGCTGGACCAACAGCACGCTCACGATCGATGGATCCAAGCCGGAATTCCAGATTTTCTGATCGATCTTCACCCGACTCGCCTGCGCAAAACGAGTCTCAGGCGTATCGGTTAATCGGGCCGCCGCCTCGGCCTCGAGCTGTGTCTCGACCACGTCGGTCAATAGCCATTGTCCATCGCTCGTATAACGACCTTCAGCCGCCAGCAGAAGTGCTCGCAAACGAAACTGCGGATCAAATTCATACACCCGCAGATCACTCAAGGTGGCATCGGGTCGAACCTGGGCCACGTTTACAAAGCGGATTCGCTCCAGCTCGCCAGCATCGTCTCGCGTCGTGTCCTTGACCCAAATCCCAGAGCGAAACTCGGCGCTGACTGTGGCCCCCATCGCGCTCAGGCGCAGGCTCTGAGCGAGCCGTTCAGCAGGCGGAGCCAGCACCTCACCAAACAGCGCAGTGATGCCAACGCAGAGAAAACCCAATGCAAGCAATTCACGCAGGGCGCGCATCCTTCCGAGCCCGGCAGCCCGCATCGCCGTGAACTCTGCATGCTGCGCGAACATCGCCAGCGCCCAGATCGCGCCAATCAGGACGGCGATCGGCATCAACTCATAGATATGAGACGGCATGGCCAAAACGACCCGCGTCAGGGCATCGACCAACCGATAGTTCCCGCGACCGATATTTTCCAGTTCTTCGAACAGATCGAAAAATCCGAATAATCCAAGAAACCCGCCAAGGACCATCGCGGTTGCCTGGAAAATTTCGCGGGACAAATAACGACCGAGAATCGTCATGCCCGCGCCCTGCTCTGCCGCCACAACCAGCGAAAAAAAGACTCAAGCCTAAGGTGCTGAGAGAACAGCCAGGCGTCCCCAAGCGCGAACACGCCATGGGGCAGGAGGACTCCGAGCGCGAACGACGCCTTGCCTTGCGCAACCCAGACCGAGCCGATGGTCAGGAGATTGAAATACACAATGCAGGCCAGCAGCGCGAGAATCAAGTTACCCGTCCGCCCAGTGCGCGGGTTGACGTAAGACAACGGGATCGCCAGCAGCACCATCCAAACCGCCGCCAATGGCAGCCCAAGCCGCCAGGTCAGTTCGCCCAAATTCCATCGCGTTGGATCCTGCAGCAGTTCCATCGTCTCGAGGTTGCGGGCAATGCGCTCGGGCGTCGGCGGCTCCGTCGGGTCCAGTCGGAGCCCGTAGCGCTCGAACTCAAGGACCCGATACGCAGTCGGACTGGGTTGCGAAAGGCTGAGCGGCCCATCGTAGCGACGCCCCTTCTCTAGGACCAGGAAACGCTCTGATCCATTCGATTCAATCCGCCCGCCCGCCGAAGCGATGACCGTAACGGCATCCCCTTTTCGACTGGCCACGAACACATTGCCCACGGTGCCGCGGGCTTCATCAACAGATTCGACAAAGAACACGCGCGCTGCGGCGACTGACTCGCGAAAGCGCCCGGGCGCAATCTGCGAAACATCCTCGCGGCTATCAAAGCGCTGGCGCAACTCGGTCATCTGGCGATTCGCCCATGGCGCCCCCACGAACGAAATCACTCCAATGAGAATGACCCAGGGTGCGGCCATCCGAAGGACAGGACCGATCCAGGCGCCGAGGCTACGTCCCGAGGAAAACCAGATCACCATCTCGGAATCGCGCCACGTCCTGCCCACCGCCAGCAGGACCGCAACATAGAGCGTTAAAACCATCAACGCGGGGAGCGCCACCACCGACGAATAGGCAATCAGGGGTAGGACGCTGGCTGTATCGACCTTGCCGCCCGCGGCTCGGCCGAGCATTCGAATAACAGAGGTCGTCAGAAAAATCGCGAACAGCGAAGCAAACACCACCCCAGCGAGATTGGTGATGTCGCGACGGAGCGATTTCTCAAAGAGCATCGACGCCTATAATCAATGGTTTCGTTCAACGCCAGACGACAGGCACTGCGATGCAATTTAGCATAGAGACCTCGGGACTTTTAGGGCCCCAAAAAGCCATCTCACACACTGACCACGAGCTTCGGCCGAACGCACGTCGTCGTTCGCCCGGGACTCAGGTGAGAACCGATTGCGCGATCATCCCGGTCTTTGCGGGACGCCGACTCGGCGCCTCCGGAAGTGCGCTGGATGCGCTGCTGGACGGCGCACTGACGGCTGCGCTCGATCGCGGAGACCTCGCCGACGCCGCCAACTCGGTGTTGCTCATCCCAGGCAATCTCGTCATCCAGCGCGTGGTCCTGGTGGCAACAGTGGCCATGGCCGACCATCAAGGATCTGCCGCCACCAAGGGCAAACCGAAGCGCAAGGGCCTTGCCGCGGACGTCACCGAGGATCAATCACAGGCCAATGCAGCGATCACCGAACGTGGTTTTCAGGAAGTTTGCAAAGCCGCCTTCCGAGCCGCCTGCGGAACCGGCGCACGGTCGGTCCTGTCGTTTCTGGCCGAAGTGCCCTTGGCGATGGGCTTGTTCATCGGTTGCGCCAATATTGTGTCGGTGCTGGTCATGGGTCATTTTCTGTTCGGCGAGCCTTTGCCGAAAAGCCGGCTGATGGCCATCGGCCTAATTGTGGTCGGTGTGGCTTTGGTGGGATGGGGCGGGTTATGAAACGCGGCTTCATTCTGGGATTTCTCGCGCTGGTGGCGTGCGACACGCTGGGCCAGATCGGCTTCAAGCTGACGGCTATCGGTGTGGGACCGATGCAGTTCAGCTTGGATTGGATCACGGGCCTGTTGCTAACGCCTTCGTTTTTCATGATTGTTTTGGCCTATTGTGGCGCCTTTG
>RFPW01000069.1 GCA_009925965.1 Betaproteobacteria bacterium | reverse complement strand
CGTTGACTGAATGCTGAATTATTTGCTGCAGCGTCTGATTTACACGCTGCCGATCATGCTGGGCGTCTCGATCGTTTGCTTTGCGCTTGTTCACCTGGCCCCGGGTGATCCGTTGGTATCAATCCTTCCCCCGGACGCATCGGCCGAACTGCAGGCAAAATTGCGTGAGCTCTATGGCTTTGATCGAAGCTATCCCGAGCAATTTTTGGCCTGGGTCGGGCGGGCGCTCCAGGGTGATCTCGGGAGCTCCATCGCCAGTGGGCGCCCAGTCGCGCAGGAAGTCTTTAAGGCTGTTGGCAATACCCTTCGGCTGGCTGTTTTTGCAACGGCAATCGGTTTTTTTCTGGGCAGCCTGTTCGGATTCGTTGCCGGATATTTTCAGCATTCCTGGATTGACCGCTTCGCTTCCATGCTCTCGGTCCTGGGTGTGAGCGTTCCGCACTACTGGCTCGGGATGGTGCTTGTCATCATTTTTTCGTCGCAACTGATGTGGCTACCACCGGGCGGCGCTGGGCCTGGAGGCTCGGGCGACTGGCAGTGGAATCTGGAATACATGCGTCACCTGGTCTTGCCCGCACTGACCATGAGCGTCATTCCGATGGGTATCATCGCCCGCACCGTGCGGGCGCTGGTTGGTGACATCCTGCATCAAGAATTCATCATTGGTTTGCGGGCAAAGGGCATGACCAACCTGGGGATCTTCCTGCACGTGGTCAAGAACGCCGCGCCGACGGCTCTGGCCGTGATGGGATTGCAGTTGGGCTATCTACTGGGCGGCTCAATCCTTATTGAAACCGTCTTTTCCTGGCCTGGAACCGGATTCCTTCTGAATTCCGCCATCTTTCAGCGCGATCTGCCGTTGCTTCAGGGGACGATCCTGATTCTGGCCATGTTTTTCGTCTTGCTGAATCTGATCGTCGACATCATTCAAACCCTGCTCGATCCCCGGATCGCCCGAAGCTGATGTCGAGCCAAGCCATGAGTTCTAATGTCCCGGCCACTCCGCTCCAGGCACAGTCGTCCCCCGGCTATTGGCTTACGGTGCTGCGTCGGCTCGGGCGCGATCCGGTGACGGTTGGCGCGGCCATGGTGATTTTGTTACTCCTGCTGCTGGCTTTGCTGGGGAGCCACATCACGCCAGCCGATCCTTATGCATCATCAATCCTCAAGCGCCTGAAGCCGATCGGCTTTGCTGGCCACCCGCTCGGGACGGACGAATTGGGTCGAGATATGCTGACTCGCTTGATGGTTGGCAGCCGCCTCTCGCTCTTCATGGGGATCACCCCCGTCCTGCTGGCTTTCTCGATCGGGTCGTTTCTTGGAATTCTCGCGGGTTATCGCGGCGGTTTGCTCAACACGCTGATCATGCGAACCATCGACGTGTTCTACGCCTTTCCGTCCGTTCTGCTCGCGATTGCACTGTCTGGCGCGCTCGGCGCTGGCATCACCAATTCACTGATTTCACTGACGATTGTCTTCATTCCCCCGATCGCGCGCGTCGCCGAAAGTGTGACCACTCAGATCCGCAATCGCGAATTTGTCGATGCCGCGCGCGCATCGGGCGCGAGCGGATTCCGAATCGTCCGGGTCCATGTCCTGGGCAATGTATTAAGTCCAATCTTTGTCTACGCGACCAGCCTGATCGCTGTTTCGATGATCCTCGCTTCAGGCTTGAGTTTTCTTGGCCTGGGGGTCAAGCCGCCCGAACCCGAATGGGGCCTGATGTTGAACACCCTTCGGACCGCCATTTATGTCCAGCCATGGGTGGCTGCGTTGCCGGGCGTCATGATCTTCATCACCTCGATCGCCTTCAATTTATTTTCCGATGGCCTTCGCAACGCCATGGAAATTCGCAGTTGACATGAATAACGCCGCGCCGATTCATGACGTGGATGTTGGAGGCAAATCGCAACCCCTTTTGCGTGTGCGCCGCCTGCGTAAGCACTTCCCTCTTAAGGGTGAGCTGTTTCGTCCTCGCAAAGTAGTCCGTGCCGTTGATGACATTGAATTCGAAGTCCTCAAGGGCGAGACCCTCGGTGTGGTGGGCGAATCGGGCTGCGGGAAGTCCACAACCGCTCGATTGCTGATGCAATTGACGCCGGCTGACAGCGGCGAATTCCTTTTTGACGGCCAGACCATCGGCGGTCGCGAGTTGCCCTTGAAGGAATTCCGCAGGCAGGCCCAGATTGTTTTTCAGGACAGTTTTGCCTCACTCAACCCTCGCCTCACCGTACTCGACTCCATTGCCTTTGGCCCCCAGGTTCACGGAGTCTCCAGCGCCGAGGCCAAGAAACTCGCTCAAGATCTGCTCGAGCGGGTCGGCCTTGATCCCGTTCGATTCGGCGGGCGCTACCCGCATGAACTTTCGGGCGGCCAGCGTCAGCGGATCAACATCGCGCGGGCACTCGCCCTGAATCCCCGTCTGGTCGTTCTGGACGAGGCGGTGTCGGCACTTGACAAATCGGTCGAAGCCCAGGTCCTCAACCTCTTGCAGGATCTCAAACAGAGTTTCGGTCTGACGTATGTTTTCATCAGCCACGACCTGAACGTGGTGCGTTACATGTCCGACCGGGTCATGGTCATGTACCTCGGCGAGGTGGTTGAGATCGGGGATAGCGAATCGCTTTTTGCCAATCCACGCCACCCCTATACCCGTGCCCTGCTGTCGTCCATCCCGTCGATGGATCCGGATCAGCGAACCGAAGTCCCCGCACTTTCTGGCGACCCCCCAAATCCGATCAACCCGCCCCCGGGCTGCCGCTTTCATCCCCGCTGTGCGCACGCGAGCACGATCTGTCAGCAAGCAGTGCCCGCCCTGACGTCGGTTTCGCCGCATCATCGGGTGGCCTGCCATCTGCACATCCAGGGTAGCGGACACCCGCAAGCGTCGATTGGTCAGTCATGAACCAGACGATCCAACCCCTCGCCGCCAACGCTCCGCTGGTCGATATGCAGGGACTGCGCGTGACCTTTACGGGTGGCGCGAAGCCGGTTCAGGCGGTGAACGGCGTGAGCCTTCAACTGCATCGGGGCGAGGTTCTGGCCCTGATCGGCGAATCCGGATCGGGCAAAAGCGTCACGCTACGCGCGCTGCTGCGTCTGCATTCCGGGCGACACACCCAGACCGAAGGGCGCATTGTGGTCGCCGGACAAGATGTCGTTCAGATGTCTCAAGCCGCGTTGTCGCAGTACCGCGGTGCTGTCGCCTCGATGATCTTTCAGGAGCCGCTCCTGGCGCTCGATCCGGTCTATACCCTGGAGCAACAGATCACCGAGTCGATCCGCCGCCACGAACCGGTTTCATTCGGGCAGGCGCGAGCAAGGGCGCTCGAATTATTCGAACAAGTTCGGATCCCAAGTCCCGAACGGCGTCTACAGTCCTACCCCCATGAACTCTCCGGGGGAATGCGCCAACGGGCGATGATTGCGCTGGCTCTCGCATGCCGCCCGCAGCTATTGCTGGCCGATGAACCGACCACCGCACTCGATGCGACGGTCCAGATTCAGATCCTCCTGTTACTGCGGGAACTGCAGCAGGCGCTCGGACTTGGCGTCATCTTTGTCACGCACGATATCGGCGCTGCGGTCGAAGTCGCGGATCGCATCGCGGTCATGTACGCCGGGCGCATCGTTGAAGAGGGGCCCGTGCGCAGCCTAATCCGCGAACCGCGGCATCCATACACCCAGGCTCTTCTAACCAGCCGGGCACATGGTGCGATGCCGAAGGGGGTGCGTTTGGCGACCATCCCGGGGGCGCCGCCCGACCTTAGTGAGCATATTCCGGGATGTTCATTCGCGCCACGTTGTGCGATGGTTCAAGCCCAATGCCGGGGCGAGCAACCCCCAGAGTTCAATCTTGAAGGGCACCACCGCGTACGCTGCATCGACCCGAGCATCAAAGGCTGATCGGCGCCATCCGTTCTCCCTGATTGATCTGTTTACCCTATCTGCCCTTGCCCTATCAACGACTCTCCGATGAGTAACCGACGACGAACCGATGAGTAATATTCACGATACCGCCAGAGCCTTTGTCCCCTATCCTTCGACTCCGGTAGGCCATGCCGGGACGGGGCCGTTAACTGGCCTGGGCTTTGGCGTTAAAGATCTGTTTGATGTCGCGGGCTACCCCACGGGGGGTGGGCAACCCCTGCTTCTCGCCATGTCGGGCATCAAAACCCAGACCGCGCCAACCGTCCAGAAGCTTCTGGACGCAGGCGCCCGGATGGTGGGCAAAACCGTCACGGACGAACTCGCATTCTCAATGAATGGCCAGAACGCGCACTTTGGCAGCCCGATTAACGGTGCAGCGCCGGACCGCATTTCAGGCGGATCGTCATCGGGTTCAGCGGCCGCGGTCTCGAACGGGCTCTGTGACTTCGCCCTCGGAACCGACACGGGTGGATCGGTGCGGGCACCTGCCAGCCACTGCGGCCTGGTCGGGCTGCGACCCACCCATGGCCGAGTGAGCCTCGCGGGTGCGCTCGACCTTTCACCGAGCCTGGACACCTGCGGCTGGTTCAGCCGTGACATCCTGACCTTCGCCCAGGTTGGTGACGTCTTGCTCGGTGAAGACCCCACACCACTACCCGCCAAAATTCGCCTCATCCGGCTCACCGAAGTCTGGAACCTGCTTGCACCCGAAGTCCGCGAGGCACTTCTGCCGGCGTCGGAGCGCACCGAGACGGTTCTGGGCACGGCGACCGATGTCGCAGGATTCCCCGGAGACTTTGATGCGCTCTACTGGAACTTTCGCTACGTTCAGGGGCGCGAGGCCTGGCAGACCGATGGGGGATTTATTGAACGCTATCACCCACCGCTGGGACCTGGCGTTCGCGAACGGTTCGAGTGGGCTAAGGCTGTCACCGACGAACAAGTGATGATGGCCCGCGCGTATCGACGTGAACTGACCGAATCACTGCGGGCACTTCTGGGTCACGACGGCGTGCTGATGATGCCCACCATGCCCGATGTGGCGCCCCTCATTTCGCAAGACGCCGGCAGCCTTGAGGATTATCGCAATCGTGCGATCCGCATGTTGTCAATCTCTGGCATGAGCGGCTTCCCCCAGATTAGTCTTCCGATGGCCCACCGGATGGGAGCGCCGCTCGGGTTTTCGCTGCTCGGGCCGGCCGATTCCGACCGGAGTCTGATCCGGATCAGTCAGCAGCTGATGTCAAGCTAAAGGCCCACTCAGGCGGCAAACTCAGGCGACAAACTCAGGCGGCGATTCCGGCACGCGCAAGCATGGCATGCAGGAGCACATTGGCCCCCGCGGTCAGATGCTCCGGCAACGCGTCTTCAATCTCGTTATGTGAAATGCCGTCTTTGCACGGGATAAAAATCATGGCGGAAGGCGCGGTACGGGCAACATACACCGCATCATGCCCGGCACCGCTAACGATTTCCTGATGGCTTAAGCCGGCCTTTGCCGCCGCTTCACGGACCAGCCCGACGAGCTCGCTATCGAAAGGTTGGGGTGGGAAATAGACCACCTGATTAACCGAAATACTCACCTCTGGGGTCGATAACCCGGCGATCGCTGAACGCAGCGCCTGATCCATGCGCAGCAGTCCTGCGTCATCCGGGTGACGGAAATCGACGCTGAACTGAACCCGCCCGGGAATGACGTTGCGCGAATTCGGGAATACGTTGAGGTACCCGACAGTGCCACGACCGCTGGGTTGTTCGCTCATCGCGATCGCCCGAATCCGTTGAATCAGTTCCGTCGCCGGCAGTAACGCGTCGCGACGCAGACCCATCGGCGTGGGACCTGCGTGGGCCTCCATACCGGTGATTGTCACGTCATACCACCGCTGCCCCAATGCGCCGGTCACCACCCCAATCGTGGTGTCCGCGTCCTCGAGCACCGGCCCTTGCTCAATATGAGCCTCAAAGTAGGCGCCAAACCGTGCCGCGCCCGAATTCACGGAGGCCGGATTCGGCCCAGCCTGCTGGATTGCGCTTAACGCCTGCGCGACGCTGATGCCCTCGGTATCGGTCGCCGACAAGGCATGCTCGAGCGTAAACGCACCGCAATAGACACCTGACCCCATCATCACGGGCACAAACCGCGAGCCTTCTTCGTTGGTCCAAACACAAACCTCCAGAGGCGCCTGCGTACGGATATCCGCGTCGTGCAGCGTTTGCAGCACTTCGAGCCCAGCCAGAACCCCGTAGTTGCCATCGAACTTACCGCCGGTTGGCTGCGTATCAAGGTGGCTACCTGTGGCCACGGCACTCCGTTCAGAGTCAAGCCCAGCCCGCCGGGCGAAGATATTTCCGATCGCATCCACGCGCAATTCACAACCGATCTCAAGCGCCCAATGCGAAAACAGCGCGCGAGCCTGACGATCAAGCTCGGTCAAGGCGAGTCGGCATACGCCGCCTTTGTCGGTCGCACCAATGGCTGCCAGCATCATCAAACGCGACAGCAGCCGCTCACCATCGATCTTCAAACGCTCAGGGGTCATTGTTTGGCTCCTATAAAGTGGTCAAGTCTCGCACGACCCCGGCCGGGCAACAGGTTGCTACACCCGTTCCAGAACCAAGGCAATGCCCTGACCAACGCCGATGCACATGGTGCACAGCGCATACCGCCCGCTGCTTCGATGTAACTGATTAACCGCGGTCGTGGCAAGGCGTGCGCCGCTCGCGCCCAGTGGGTGTCCAAGTGCAATGGCGCCACCGTTCGGGTTCACGCGGGCATCATCATCGGCAAGTCCCAGGTCGCGCAACACGGCAAGTCCTTGCGCGGCAAAGGCTTCGTTCAACTCGATGACGTCCATTTGCGCAAGGCTCAAACCGGTCAACTCCAGAACCTTACGCGTGGCCGGCGCGGGGCCCATACCCATGATGCGCGGCGGAAGCCCCGCAGTGGCCATACCCACGACGCGGGCGCGCGGCGTTAGACCGTGACGCGCGGCGGTCACCTCATCTGCCAGTAACAGGGCGCAGGCGCCGTCATTGACCCCGCTCGCGTTGCCTGCGGTCACGGTCCCGTCTGGCCGTACCACACCCTTCAGTTTGGCCAGGGCTTCGAGAGTCGTATCGCGGGGGTGCTCATCCTGATTCACGATCAGCGCGTCGCCCTTTTTTTGCGGAACGCTCACTGGCACGATTTCGGCGTCGAAAAAACCCGCCTTCTGAGCGGCAACGGCCTTGAGTTGCGACGCCAGCGCCATGCGATCCTGCGCCTCACGCTCGATGCGATAGTCGGCGGCCACGTTCTCGGCGGTTTCGGGCATCGAGTCCACGCCGTATTGCATCTTCATTAGCTTGTTAACGAAGCGCCAGCCGATCGTCGTGTCATAGACCGCGTGATTGCGCGAATAGGCGCTCTCGGCTTTGGGCATGACGAAGGGCGCACGACTCATGCTCTCGACGCCGCCAGCAATCATGAGTCCGGCCTCGCCACTCTTGATGGCACGCGCCGCGGTACCCAACGCGTCCAGGCCCGAACCGCACAGGCGGTTGATGGTGGCGCCCGGCACTTCCAGCGGCAGTCCGGCCAGCAAGGAACTCATGTGTGCCACATTGCGGTTATCTTCGCCAGCTTGGTTGGCACAGCCAAAGATGACGTCCGTGACCGCCTGCCAGTCCACGCCGGGGTTGCGCGCCATCAGCGCGCTCAGGGGCACAGCGCCGAGGTCGTCGGTGCGTACGCTAGCGAGTGCGCCGCCGTAGCGACCGAAGGGGGTGCGAACTGCGTCGCAGATGTAGGCATATCGGGTCATTTAGGCAATGTCTCGCTCATGGTCAGGGTTATGGTGTCGGCCATCTCGATCAGCTTGCCTTCGAGATCGGAGTCTGACAAGGACCCACCAGATATCTTTATATTGAGCCTCGATGTTGTTAGGTATCGCGTTTGCGCTTGCGGCTGGTTTGATGTGGGGCCTCGTATTCGTAGGGCCGCTGCTCTTACCGGAGTACCCGGCTGCATTACAAGTATTTGGTCGTTACCTGGCCTTCGGATTAATTGCCATCCCGATGGCTTGGTTCGACCGCGCGGAAATTGCCCGATTGCAGCGGGACGATTGGCTGGAGGCACTCAAGCTCACGATCATTGGTAATTTTTTGTACTACCTATTTTTGGCGAGTGCCATCCAGCACTCTGGTGGACCGTTACCAACAATGATTATTGGCACCCTCCCCGTCGTGATTGCGATTTTCGCCAACCAACTCAGTCGCGAGCGCGATGGGCAACTGCCCTGGGGACGATTGGCGCCATGCCTTGGCATCATTCTGGTAGGCATTGCCTGCGTGAACCAGGTGGAGATGGCCTCGTTTATTCGCGAGCCAGGGGCCGACCTGTCGCTTTATCTGACAGGCGCCTTGCAGGCCTTTCTGGCGATGGCCTGCTGGACCTGGTACCCCATCCGTAACGCCAACTGGCTCCGTAACCACCCCAGCCGTAAGCCTCGTGCATGGGCCACCGCTCAAGGTCTGACAACGCTTCCGCTTGCTGTGGGGGGCTATGCCATTTTTTGGGTCTGGATGCGCGAATCTGGCAATCCGCTCCCCATGCCCTTTGGCCCACGCCCCGAGGCATTTATCGGTTTGATGTTGGCAGTCGGCCTCCTTGCGTCCTGGCTCGGTACGCAATGTTGGAATGAAGCCAGTCAGCGTCTGCCTACCGCGCTGGTCGGACAGTTGATCGTATTCGAAACGCTCGCAGCCCTCGCGTACGCCTACTTGTTGCGCGGCAGTTGGCCCGAGCCGCTTGTATTGACCGGAATCCTGTTACTCCTGCTCGGCGTGTTTCTGGCCGTACGCATCAAGCCGCAGAAGGCGCCTGACCGATCGAGCCCCTGAGCCAGAGTTGTAGAACCGCGTAGCTGCGCCAGGGCCGCCATTCATTGGCCTGATCATGGGCAGCGCGAATGCCCCTCGCCGTATTGGGCAAACCGAGGGCGTTTTGCAGTGCGACATCGCCCGGAAGCCAGGCGTCTCGCCACGCAAGTGCACGCATCGCAATGTAGTGGGCGGTCCAGGGGCCAATTCCGCAAATCCCGCACGATCGTTTGGGTCGGTTCGGCCGTTGGCGCAAGCTCGATGGCGCCCGAACCGATTGCGTTTGCCAGACTGATGATGGCCTCGGCGCGCTGACGCACAATCCCCAGGCTCGCAATCACAGCCGGGTCAAGGCCTGCAATGTGATGCACTGAAGGAAACGCCCGATTCAGGTCGACAAATGGAGTTGAGATCGGTGTTCCCAATGCGGCAACAAAGCGTGTGACCAAGGTCCGTGCCGCCTTGACGGTCACCTGCTGGCCAAGAATCGCCCGAATCGCGAGTTCAAACGGATCAAATGTGCCGGGCAGGCGTATGCCGGGGTTGTTCTTAGCGAGTGCTCCAAGGACCCGGTCGATCTCGGCCGGGTCGGCATCGAGGTCAAACGCTTGTTTGGTGCGCGACAGCACCACCGGCAACTCACTGGCAAGTACGTTGTCGCAACGCAATGCCAGA
>RFPW01000068.1 GCA_009925965.1 Betaproteobacteria bacterium | reverse complement strand
GGGGATGACAATGATCGTTGTGACCCATGAGATGGGTTTTGCGCGCAAAGTCGCCCACCGGGTCGTTTTTATGGATCAGGGCCGGATCGTCGAAGACCGTCTCAAGGATGATTTTTTTGGCGAAGCGGCGCAGGCGGGTCTGAGCCCAAGGGCGCGGGACTTTTTATCCAAGATTCTCAGTCATTGATTCAGTCACCGATTTAGTTACTGATTTAGTTACTGAGGAGCCCCCAGACCATGATGGATCCGGCACTGGGTCGTTTGTTTCCCGGCTTTGAGGATCTTCGTATTCGGGTGCCGGATCGACCCGATGATCCTGCGGCCGATTCCCCTCAAATGCTCTCGATCCCAGTCTTGCGGGCCGGTCAGGGCCCGGCGCTGTTGCTGCTCCATGGGCATCCGCAAACTCGGGCGCTCTGGCATCGGGTGGCCCCAAGGCTGGCTCAGCACTTCACCGTCATCGTGACGGATCTGCGCGGCTATGGCGATGCCGATAAGCCGGTCGTGCGCGCCGACCACTCGCAGCAGAGCTTTAGGGCGATGGCAGCCGATCAGGTCGAAGTGATGCGGGCTCTCGGATTCGAGCGTTTTCGGGTACTGGCCCATGATCGTGGCGCTCGCACAGCGCACCGAATGGCCTTGGATTACCCGGCCTGCGTCGAGCGCATGGTGCTGCTCGATATCGCACCGACGCTGGCCATGTTTGAGGCGACGGACCGGGCATTTGCCACGCGCTACTGGCATTGGTTCTTTTTGATCCAACCCTCGCCCTGGCCCGAGCGTCTCATTGGCGGCGATCCCCAGGCATACCTCGAAGCCACGATGGGGAGTCGTCACGCCGGGATGGCGGCGTTTGATCCTGAGGCGATGGCGCAATATCGCCGGTGTCTTGGCGATCCGGCGACGATTGAAGCGCTTTGTGAGGACTACCGGGCGGCTGCGACCATCGATCTTGAACACGACCGCATCGATCGCGCAGCCGGACGCAAAATCACCTGCCCGCTACAGATCCTCTGGGGCCAGCACGGTACGATCCAAGCCTGCTTCGATGCGCGAGTCGAGTGGGAACGCTGCGCTGACGCGGTCGAAGGGCATTCGTTGCCCTGTGGCCATTACATTCCCGAGGAGGCCCCAGACGCCCTGATTGAGGCGGCCCTCCCTTTTTTGCAAGGACCGCGCTCATGACTACGCCACTAACGAGCCCTTCTGCTACCGCACCCCGCACCCACCGGATTGCCGTTCTCGCCGGCGACGGCATCGGCAAAGAAGTCGTGCCCCCCGCAATCGAGGTGCTCGATACAACCGCTAGGCGATTTGGTCTCTCGCTCGCCTGGGACCATTTCGATTTCGCCTCCTGCGACTGGTACGCCAAGCACGGCGAGATGATGCCGGCGAACTGGAAAGAACAGGTCGGGGGCCACGAGGCAATCTTCTTTGGCGCGGTTGGTTGGCCAGCGGTGGTGCCGGATCACATTTCTTTATGGGGATCGCTGCTCAAGTTCAGGCGCGAGTTTGACCAGTACGTCAATCTCCGGCCGGTGCGCCTGCTGGCCGGCGTCCCATGCCCCGTGGTGCGCCGCGACGGTAGCCCCCGTCAGGCCGGTGAGATTGATTTTTATGTGGTCCGGGAGAACACTGAGGGGGAATACTCCTCGGTTGGTGGTCGCTTGTTCGAAGGCACCGAGCGCGAAGTGGTCTTGCAGGAATCAATCTTCAGCCGGCATGGCACCGACCGGATCCTGCGCTACGCCTTCGAATTGGCGAGCCGACGTCCCCAACGCCATTTGACGAGTGCGACGAAGAGCAACGGGATTTTCATTTCAATGCCCTGGTGGGATGAGCGCGTCGAGGCCATGGCGAGTCAGTTCCCTGAGGTGCGGGTCGACAAATTCCATATCGATATCCTCGCCGCCCATTTCGTGCGTTTCCCAGAAAAATTCGACGTTGTGGTCGCGAGCAATCTGTTTGGCGACATCCTCTCGGACCTGGGGCCTGCCGTCACCGGCACCATCGCGATCGCGCCCAGTGCCAACATCAATCCGGAACGGACGTGGCCGAGCCTCTTTGAGCCGGTCCATGGTTCTGCTCCCGACATTACAGGCTTGGGCATCGCCAACCCGATCGGGCAGATCTGGTGCGGCGCCATGATGCTCGAGCATCTGGGCTACAAGGACGCCCACGACGCGATTTTGCAGGCGATCGAGACCGTCACCGCCGAGGGGCCCCGCACGCCCGATATGGGGGGTAACGCCTCCACCCATGATGTGGCCAGCGCGATCGCCCAAGCGATTGCCCACGGCTGAAGCCACAGATTCAGGTTATCAGCCATGCCGACTCCGCCGACCGATCGTTCGCGCCTCACCATCTCCCAGCCCGACGACTGGCATTTGCACCTGCGCGACGGGGAGGCCATGGCCGCCGTGTTGTCGGCAACGGCACGCCGGTTTCGGCGCGCGATCGTGATGCCTAACCTGAAGCCTCCGATTACCAGCGTTGCAGCAGCTCAGGCCTATCGCGAAAGGATTCTGGCGGCTCGAGAGCAGGCTGCCATTCAGGCTGGGCTTAAGGCCAAGTCCGAGTCCGAACTCGAGTCCGACTCCGAGTCCGAACTCGAGGCCCATGCGATCCGCCAGTTCGAGCCTTTGATGACTCTGTATCTGACCGACCGCACCACCGAGGCAGACGTGATGGCCGCCAAAGCAAGCGGCATCGTCCATGGGATCAAACTCTATCCCGCGGGCGCCACCACCCACAGCGATGCGGGCGTGACCGACCTCGGAAAACTACATGCCACGTTAGCGGCGATGCAGTCGTGCGGCCTACCGTTTTTAGTGCATGGCGAAGTAACCGATCCGGCCATTGATATTTTTGATCGCGAGGCGGTCTTTATCGACCGAGTCCTGCAGCCGTTACGCCGGGATTTTCCGGCGCTCAAAATCGTGTTCGAACACGCCACGACTCGCGAAGCCGTTCAGTGGGTGCGCGAGAGTCCAGGGCCGGTGGCCGCCACGCTGACCCCTCAGCACCTCTTGTACGACCGCAACGCATTGTTTGTGGGCGGGATCCGGCCGCACTGGTATTGCCTGCCGGTGCTCAAGCGTTCGGTTCATCGTGAAGCGCTGCTGGCGGCCGCTACGTCTGGCGACCCGAAGTTCTTTCTGGGCACTGACAGCGCTCCTCATGCACGGGGCCTTAAGGAGCACGCCTGTGGGTGCGCAGGCTGTTACACAGCACCCCATGCGATGGAGCTTTACGCCAGTGCTTTTGATTCGGTGGGGGCACTCGATCGCCTTGAAGCATTTGCCTCGCACCATGGCGCTGATTTTTATGGTCTTCCGCGCAATAGCGGTTCGCTGACGCTTGAGCGGCGGCCCGGGGTCGTGCCGGTTGAATTGCCGTTCATGGATGGCGAGCGCATCGTGCCGCTCGCGGCCGGTGAGCCCTTGCAATGGCAAGTGATCGCGGTCGAGACTTAAGCATGAGACTTAAGCATTCTTACTGACCGTGAGACTGGCTTTGCCAGCGCGCCGTGGCTCAGCGCCTGGCGGTTACTGGAGCCTGAGCTTGGGCTGAGCCTGGATGCGTTGGCCTTGGCCGAGGCCCCAGACCGTTTGGATCGTCTCAATCGGGTGGCGCTCTCTCGGGGGCTGTTACTGCGGGCCGAACGCCCGTTAAACTTTGTTGCCCAAACCGAGGCGCTCGAGATGCCCTACGAGCAAGCGGTCGCGACGATTGGCGCGGTTCCAACCCGAGTCAGTGGGGCAGGCGCCCTCCACGATCTTCTCAATGCCCTGGTTTGGTTGAGTTTTCCTCGGGTCAAGGCGGTCTTGCATCAGCTTCAAGCGACCGAGATTGCGCGGGACGGCATTCGCGCTGCCCGCGGGCGCCTGCGCGATGGGGTAACTTTGCTCGATGAAAATGGGATTTTCCTGGTGATACAGGACCAGTCTGACGCAACGCGGCTGCGCGAGCGGGCCTGGCGTAGCCTTCTCTATGAGGACCGCGCGCGCTGGGGCCCGGAGATTTGCGCCGTCCCGCTTGGCCATGGGTTAGTTGAACGTCTGGTGCGCCCTTACCCCGCGCTCACCGCGCATGTGCGACCGTTGCGCCTCCCGCCTGCGTGGTTCGCATTGCCGCCGCATGAACAAATCCGTCAACTCGATCGTGCTGCCGCCACTCGTCTGCGCGCTCGGCCGCCGCTCCCTCGTGCGCTTCATCCCCTGCCGGTCCTGGGTGTTCCGGGCTGGTGGCCCGGCAACCGGGACCCCGCCTTTTACAGTAACGAGCGTGTTTTTCGTCCTCGCCCCGCGTAAACTGTGGGTGGGATGTGGGCTAGGCGATCGCTGTCGCCCATCGGTTTAGGCCGATGGCGGGGGAGGAAGGTCCGGGCTCCACAGGGCAGGGTGCTGGCTAACGGCCAGGCGTTTGGCGATTTCGGTCGCTGGGCGACGGAAAGTGGCACAGAAAATATACCGCCGAAGCCGCAAGGCTGGTCAGGGTGAAAAGGCGAGGTAAGAGCTCACCGCGGGTCCGGCGACGGGCCTGGCAGGCAAAACCCCACCCGGAGCAACATCAAATAGGCACGCGCAGTCCCGGTTTTCGGACTGGAATGGCAGGGCGGCTCGTCCAAGCGTGCGGGTAGATGGCTAGAGCGGCTCCGCAATGGGTCGCCCAGAGGAATGATCGTCACGCCGGGAAACCGGCGCACAGAACCCGGCCTATCGGCCCGCATCCCCCTTTTTTTGCAGCGCCGCGACCAGCGGATCGGGCGCGCTCCCCACTCTGATGACAACCCACTTGCACAGCGCCGCCCAAGGCTCTGATTCAACATGGTTTTTGTGTGATTTCCAAAATCTAAAATCGCTCCTAAGTCCTTGTCGCTATTGAAAAAATCCCCGTTGATGAGCTTGACCAGCGGTAGTTTTTTGCCTTAAAGTGGGGGACGGTGTCAAAACGTGGTGGGGAGTGGGGTGATGAGGCCAAAATCCTCTTCGCCCGATGGTGTAATCGTGTTCCAGGGAAGCTCAGCACTCAGCCTAGATCCAAAGGGTCGCATGACGGTCCCCGCGCGGCACCGCGACTCATTGGCGTCGCTTTGCGACGGGGCGCTGACACTCGTTCGTCACCCAGACGGGTGTCTGGTGCTGTATCCGCGTCCGACCTGGGAACAGCAACGCGAGCGGATTGCGGCGTGGCCGGCGAATGCCCGGGTCTGGCAGCGCATCCTCTTGGGTAGTGCAACCGATGTCGAGATGGATTCCGCGGGTCGGATTCTGGTCTCGCCCGAGCTGCGGGCGGCTGCATCGCTGACGCGCGATGTCATGTTGTTGGGCCTGGGTAATCGATTCGAGGTATGGGACGCCGGCACGCTCAGTGCTCGCGAGACCGAGGCGCTCACGGCGCCGCCGCCCGATGCTGTGGCTTCTTTTGCCTTCTGATGGACGCTCAATTTCAACACCGACCCGTTCTTTTCGAGCAAACGCTCGGAATGATGGCGGTCCGCGAGGGTGGGGTCTACGTCGATGCCACCTTTGGTCGCGGCGGTCACGCCCGAGGGTTGTTAGATCGACTGGGCCCCGATGGCCGGCTCATTGCGATTGACCGTGACCCGGAAGCGGTCGCTGCAGCGCGGGCGATTAATGACCCGCGCTTTTCGATTGATCACGCGCCGTTCTCGGAACTGGCCGACGTGTTGCAGGCCCATGGGGTGGTAGCCATTGACGGCGTACTGATCGACCTGGGAGTTTCCAGTCCGCAACTCGACGACGCAAGTCGCGGGTTCAGTTTTCGTCACGATGGTCCCTTGGACATGCGCATGGACCCGACCCGGGGCATCTCGGCTCGCGATTGGCTGCTGGCGGCTGACGAGGCCCAAATTGCGGCGGCCCTCAAGTTGCACGGCGAAGAACGAGCGGCTGCACCCATTGCGCGAGCGATCGTGGCCAGGCGTCTTGAGGCGGGTGAAAACGCTTTGCGTGGCACCGCTGAACTCGCGGCCCTGGTTGCCAGGGTCGTTCGACGCCGGCCGGGCGCGGTTGCACCGGGCAAAGATCCGGCAACTCGGACTTTTCAGGCCATCCGAATCGTCGTTAATTCCGAACTCGATGAAGTGGCCACGGTTTTGCAGATCGCGACCGATCGTCTGCGCCCGGGCGGGCGCCTCGTGGTGATTGCGTTCCACTCGCTCGAAGATCGAATCGTGAAGCAGTTTCTCGCTCAGGAATCAGGTCGGGCGGGATCGTTCCCGAGTGCGGGGTCGAGTAAGGGTTCGAGTAAAGGTTCGGGTAAAGGGCCGCTCCCCGTGGGTCTGCGGGGCCTGCCCCCACCCACTGGTGCCAAGCTGCAGTCGGCTCCCCGCTTGCGATTGCTGCCTCGAGTGTTGCCGGATGCGGCAGAAGCGGCTGCAAACCCGCGGGCCCGCTCGGCGGTCTTGCGCGGTGCCGAACGTCTGCAGGCGGCGGCGTGATGACTCGAATCGACATCGTCATCACGATCTTGCTGGTTCTGTGTTCGCTCCTTCTGGTGGAGTCCCAGCACAAAAATCGACGCGCCTACATTGAGCTCGAACGGGCGCAGCAGGCCGAAGCCAAGCTGCAGGTGCAGTGGAACCAATTGCAGCTCGAACAGTCGCGCCTGACCAAGACGTCGCTGATCGCGGAAGCGGCAGCGCGCGACTTGAAAATGCAAGGGGTTGTCCCGGCTCGGACGCTCTATCTGTCGGAACCTGCGGGCGCTAAACCATGAGAAAGACCCGGGTTCATTCGTTCACCCCCAATCCCTTGCTCAAGGTCCAGTTGCCGGCCGGACGTTCACGTTTCGCCATGTTCGTGATGTCTTGTGCGTTCCTGGCGCTCGTTGCGCGGGCGCTCTGGCTTCAAGTCTGGTCCAATGATTTTCTTCAGCGCCAAGGCGAGGTGCGATTCATGCGCACCCTCGAGATGCCAGCCACGCGCGGTGGTATCACCGACCGTAACGGGGCGATTCTGGCCAAGAGCCTGCCCGCGCGGGCAGTGTTCGCAAACCCCGGCGATGCCCAACTTGAGCCCGGCCAGATCAGCGAATTGAGCAAGCTCCTGGGGATGCCCGAACGGGATCTGACGAAGCGTCTGGCCTCGGATAGCAAGACCTTTGTCTATCTGAAGCGTCAGGTCGACGCGCCGGAAGCCGAGAAAATCGCCGCCCTCAAGCTACCGGGGATTCACCAGTTGCCCGAGTACAAGCGGCATTATCCCGATGGCTCGACGATTGCCCATGTGGTGGGTTTTACCAACGTCGAAGACGCCGGTCAGGAGGGGATGGAACTCGTGCATCAGCGCGGCCTGGCTGGACATGCAGGGGCTCGCCGCGTCATGCTCGATCGGATGGGCAACATCATCGAGGATGTCGGCACGCTGCGCGAACCGCAGGACGGCAGCGACCTGCAGTTGTCGATTGATACCCGGATTCAGTATCACGTGTTCGACGCTGTGCGCGATGCCGTTAATCAACACCGCGCGGTGGCCGGTGCGGCCGTCGTGCTCGATGCGAAGACGGGCGAAGTGTTGGCGCTCGCTAACCTGCCGACTTACGACCCCAACGAGCGGGGTGCCCTATCGGGCGCACAACTGCGTAACCGGGTGATGACCGATACCTTTGAGCCGGGTTCTACATTCAAGCCATTCGCGATTTCGGCCGCTCTAGAGGCGGGGATTGTCAAGCCCAGTTCGATGGTGAACTGCTCGGGCAAGCTGACGATTGGCTCGGCATCGGTTGGTGATGCGCACGGCCATGGGACTTTGTCGGTCGAGGAGGTATTGCAGAAATCCTCCAATGTGGGCACCGCCAAGATCGCGTTGCAACTGCCGCCGCAGCGGATGTGGGAACTCTACAACTCACTTGGGTTTGGGCAGGCGCCAGAGGTGGGATTTCCCGGTGCGGTGGCGGGACGTGTGCGCCCCTGGAAGACCTGGAAGCCGATCGAACAGGCAACGATGTCCTATGGCCACGGGATCTCGGTGTCGTTGCTGCAACTGGCCCGGGCCTATACCGTCTTTGCCCGCGATGGCGAGATCATCCCGCTCACCTTCCTAAAAAGCGAACAACCCGCCGTCGGTCAACGGGTCATGAAGGCCGAGACTGCTCGAGCCGTTCGACACATGCTTGAATTGGCCGCCGGCCCAGGTGGCACGGCGCCAAAAGCGCAAATTCCGGGGTTCAGTGTGGCGGGCAAGACCGGTACTGCCCACAAACTTGAAGGCGGGCGTTACGTCACCCGGTACGTCTCGTCCTTCGTGGGTTTTGCTCCCGCGTCGAACCCCCGCGTCATCATCGCAGTGATGATCGATGAGCCCTCGGCGGGGGAGCATTACGGCGGAACCGTCGCGGCGCCGATCTTTGCCCGGATTGCCAGCGATACGATGCGTACCCTGCGGGTGACGCCCGACATCCCGTTACGCGCCGAGACCGGCGCTGGTTCCAAATCGGGCCCTGGTTCTGTTTCTGGTCCATCGACTGGCTCGGCTCCGGTCGGCAAGACCGCGCGCGCGCCGGCCCGCAGTCGAGGGAACGCGTAATGACGGCGCGTCCACCTAACGATGCATTGGCTACCGCCGGGATGCTCTCACCCGAGGCGATGACCGCCGTTCGATGGCTTCGACGAGGTGCACACTGGAGTGCAAGCGCGCGACTGCGCCTCGATAGCCGTCAGGTGCGACCAGGCGATGTGTTCGTGGCTGCACCGGGTGGCAAAACCGACGGTCGGCGCTTCATTGCGGAGGCCGTTCAGGCGGGTGCTGGGGCGATCCTTTGGGATCCGGCGGATGGATTTGTCTGGCCCGCAGAACCCCATTCCGGGTTTTCCGGGCCTGGGCGCAACGTCGCGAATGCGGCGCTCATGGCTGCACATCGCAATTCGGGGCCGATTGCTGCCGAGTTGCTTGGGCATCCCTCGGCGCGGATGGCGATTACGGCATTTACCGGAACGAATGGTAAAACCACCTGTTCGCAGTGGCTGGCGCAGTTATTGGAGAGCGACGGAACGCCCTGCGCGGTGGTTGGCACGCTGGGCGCCGGGCGATTTGGACCGCTGGAAAACCTCACTGTGCTGGGTCTGACCACGCCTGAAGCAGTTGATTTGCAATCGATGCTGGTCGATTGGACGCAGGACGGACTGGGGGCTGTTTCGATGGAGGCCTCCTCGATCGGCATCGCGGTGGGGCGTCTCCATGGCACTCAAATCAAAACCGCTGTCTTTACCAATCTGACGCGCGATCATCTCGATTTTCATCCAGATTTCGAATCGTATGCCCAGGCAAAGGCGACGCTTTTTGCATGGCCGGGTCTGGCGTCTGTCGTCGTCAATTGCGACGATGCGATGGCCGACCGGATGCTCGAGGCGGTGCCCAGCCACGTCCAGCGGATTGGCTACCGGATCGACTCCAAGCGCCGCGGGGTTCAGGCCAGTGAGCGAGTGGACGCATGGCTGAGGGTCGAGCGGATCGAGACCCTCGATTCGGGGGGTTACCGGATCGAGATCGACGGAGATTGGGGGCGTGGTTCAGTCAATTTGCGGGCGCC
>RFPW01000067.1 GCA_009925965.1 Betaproteobacteria bacterium | reverse complement strand
AACGCGAGGAGGGCTCGATTCTCGGAGCCCTGACGCCCGGAATGGGCAACGTCTTTGATGGCGATAACGACTAGCTAAAACCCGAGGTCAGGAGGCAGCGCTCGCGCGCTCTCTGAGCGCGGTTAGCAACTTATCGTGGACGCCGCCAAAGCCCCCGTTACTCATGACCAGGATTCGGTCGCCGGGGCGCGACTCGGTCACCACCGTCGCGACCAGCTCTGCTAAATCCTCAAACGTTTGCGCCTTGTCGCCCAGGGGCTCGAGCGCCTGGGCGACGTTCCACCCCAGACCTTTGGCATAGCAGAAGACCCGGTCCGCTCGGGCCAGGCTGGCGGGCAGCCGCGACGACATGGTGCCAAGCTTCATCGTATTCGATCGCGGTTCGAGCACGGCAAGCACACGACCGCCGTCCTGAATCCGGGCACACAGACCATCAATCGTCTGTTCAATCGCCGTTGGATGGTGGGCGAAATCGTCGATCACCGTGACCTGGGCCACCGTGCCGCGGGTTTCGAGCCGACGCCGAACCCCAGGGAAACGCCCCGCAGCCTCGAGTGCTGCGGCGGGCGCGATACCCAGACAGCGGGCGGCCGCCACTGCGGCCAGCAAATTGGCCCGATTGTGCGCACCGGCCAAGGGCAAGTCACAGTGCCCCATTACAGCACCATCCAACCGAACTTCAATTGCGGTCGTCTCGGCCGATTCATTCAACACGCGGGCCTCCCAGTGGGGCTGGCTACTGGTCTTATCACCAGCCCCGTGACTCGAAGGGGTCTGGTCTTCGCCGCCAATGCGCTCTACCGGCGTCCAACAACCGCGAGCCAGCACGCGAACGAGCGCCTCACTCGAGCCATCGATAATCAATCTTCCAGAACTTGGCACCGTACGGACGAGATGATGGAACTGCGTCTCAATCGCGGCGAGGTTCGGAAAGATGTCGGCGTGGTCGTACTCCAGATTATTCAGAATCGCGATACGTGGCCGGTAATGAACAAATTTTGAACGTTTATCGAAAAAAGCAGTGTCGTATTCGTCTGCTTCAATCACGAATGCCGACCCCGTTCCCAAGCGAGCGGAGACACCAAACCCGCCGGGGACCCCCCCGACCAAAAAACCTGGCTCAGCCCCACAGGCATCCAAAATCCAGGCCAACATCGAAGTCGTCGTAGTCTTGCCATGCGTGCCAGCGACAGCGACCACCGCACGCCCCTGAAGCACATGATCAGCGATCCATCGCGGCCCTGAATCGTAGGGCAGACCTCGATTAAGAATCGCTTCCATCAGAGGATTGCCGCGGGTGACGACATTGCCGACAACAAAGCAATCAGCATCGCGTATCGCAGGATCCTCGAGCTGACCCGGATCCCAGCCTTCGATCAGGTCAATCCCGAGGGCCCGGAGCTGATCGCTCATCGGCGGATACACGTTGGCATCGCACCCCGTGACTCGGTGGCCAGACTCGCGGGCAAGGGCGGCAATCCCTCCCATGAAGGTGCCGCAGATTCCAAGGATATGAAGATGCATGACTCGATAATTCCAAAGGCGCCTTGCGCCACAGGCGTCACGCTACACTGTACGGCGTTATGAACGCGGATGCGTTCCGCCTGAATTTGAGGAGACGGCGATGACGGTTCGCCGCGAAATGGCCGCTGTGGCAGCGGCCTTGGTCGCTGACTCGGGCCTTGATTATGGCGCGGCCAAACGCCGCGCGGCACGTCATCTGGGGTTGGCGGACTCCACACCCAAAGGTGCGATGCCCGACAACGACGAGATCGACGAAGCGCTTCGTGAACATCTGGACCTTTTTGACGCGACCGGACATGAAGAGCGCCGGGAGTCGATCCAACTCGCGGCGATCGAGCTCATGGAACAGCTCGCGCAATGGTCTCCGTTGATTACTGGCGCAGCCTGGAAAGGGCTGGTGACTGAGCATGCTGTGCTCCACCTGCAGATCGCCGACGGCCATGCCAAAGAGGTCGCAATTGATCTCATCAATCGAGGGCTCGACTTTGACGCAACTGAGACGACCGGATCCGGTGGGCGTGGCCGCATCGAAGTGCTTGTCGGGCACTGGCGTGACTGGCCCGTCATGATCGCGATGCATCCGATCCATGATTTGCGCGGGGCTGCCCGCGATGACGGTGAGCGCGGTGCCGACCGAGGGCATCGGGAACAGCTGATCGAACGCAGACGACGCCGGTGGCAGCTTGAAAAGCCCCAGGGCCAGGCCCGTCCGGCTTTTCTGGTGGGATTGGTCATCCTCGTGATCAGTCTGCTCGCGCTCGCGGCCGGACTGGGAGCCTCGTGGTTGAGTCGTCCAGCTACACCGATCGCTGAGCCAGCCGTACAAACCCTCTGGAGCCAACAATGGCCCGGCCCCGACGGCCAACCGAAGCCGCTTGAGACCCTGCGCGGACAAATCACGGTCGTTAATTTCTGGGCGACCTGGTGCGCGCCCTGTGTCGAAGAGATGCCAGCGCTGTCGGCGCTTTATCAACAAATGAGTCCGCAAATCAATCAACAGAACCAGCAAGCCTCAGGGTCCCCGCGCCCGCGCATTGAATTTATTGGCGTTGCCATTGATCGCGCGGATCAGGTCGCCGAGTTCGCGCGGCGCTCGCCGGTCAGCTACCCGCTTGTAGTGGCGGGCGCTGCGGGCTCGGAACTCGGCCGGGCCTTGGGTAATGAGGCGGGGGCGCTCCCTTTTACCGCTGTCATTGACTCAAACGGTCGGGTGGTTGAACGGACCCTGGGGATCGTTGATCTCGAGAAACTGCGCACGCTGCTCAAGCGGATGCAGGAGGGCAAGCGTTAGCCTTTGAGGTAGACACCCGCGAGGGTGTGCGGCAAAATTGCCGGCTTATGCGTGCTTCTGTGGCGAATAGCCTGCATCTTCCATTGAACGCTCAGCCCGACGCTGGTTCAGACACACGCCTGAACCCAGTGGAGCACGGTTGCTGATCGGCCTAACGCCATCTCTGGCTTTCGCTTGAAGGAGGTCCCATTGGATCTGCGCAAAATTAAAACGCTGATTGACCTTGTCTCGGAATCGGGCATTTCAGAGCTCGAGATTACGGAAGGCGAGGACAAGGTGCGAATCGTGAAGAACACGGGCGCAGCAGGTGGTATGCAGCCCATGCCGCAATCGTTTGGGTATTACCCGCAGCCGGCGCCGATGGTGACAAATGGGCCGGTAGCGGCCATCGAACCGGAACCGATCGAACCCGTTGTCGGGCACCTGGTTAAGTCACCGATGGTGGGGACGTTTTATCGAGCCCCGAGCCCGGGCGCAGACCCGTTCGTCGAGGTTGGCAGCCCGATCAAGGAAGGTGCACCGCTGTGCATCATCGAAGCGATGAAGCTGCTCAATGAAATTGAAAGCGACTTCACCGGGACCGTGAAGGCCATCCTGGTCGACAATGGCCAACCCGTTGAATACGGCCAGCCTTTGTTCGAACTCGAGTAACGGCGACCTGATGTTTGAAAAGATCCTGATCGCCAACCGTGGTGAAATTGCCCTGCGGGTTCAGCGCGCCTGTCGAGAACTCGGTATCAAAACCGTCGTCGTACATTCCGAGGTCGATACTGACGCCAAGTACGTCAAGCTCGCCGACGAATCGGTCTGCATCGGTCCCGCAGCCTCGCGCGATAGCTACCTCAACATCCCAGCGATTATTTCAGCGGCCGAAGTCACCGACGCAGAAGCGATCCATCCGGGTTATGGATTTCTCTCAGAAAACGCAGACTTCGCCGAACGGGTCGAAAAAAGCGGTTTCGTTTTCATCGGACCACGACCGGATTCGATCCGGTTGATGGGCGACAAAGTCAGCGCCAAAGACGCGATGAAAAAGGCCGGCGTACCGGTCGTGGCGGGCAGTGAGGGTGCATTACCCGAAGACCCCAGGGAGATCATCAAGATCGCGCGCGCGGTCGGCTATCCGGTCATCATTAAAGCGTCCGGCGGCGGCGGCGGTCGCGGCATGCGCGTTGTTCACACGGAAGCCGCGCTTGTGAATGCGGTCAATACGACCCGTCAGGAGGCCAATACCGCGTTTTCCAACCCTGCGGTCTATCTCGAAAAATTTCTCGAAAACCCCCGCCATGTCGAGATCCAGGTGTTGGCGGACGAGCATCGCAATGCAATCCATTTGGGCGAGCGTGACTGCTCGATGCAGCGCCGCCACCAGAAGGTTGTCGAGGAAGCGCCCGCGCCCGGGATCACCCGGCGATTGATCGACCGAATCGGTGCCCGATGTGCAGACGCATGCCGCAAGATTGGCTACCGCGGCGCCGGCACTTTCGAATTCCTCTACGAAAACGGGGAGTTCTATTTCATTGAAATGAACACACGAGTACAGGTTGAACACCCAGTCACCGAATTCATTACAGGTTATGACATCGTTCAACAACAGATCCGAATTGCGTTTGGCGAACGCCTGAGCATCCGTCAACGCGATGTCAGCCCACGTGGCCATGCAATTGAGTGCCGGATCAATGCAGAGGATCCCTTCAAATTCACCCCGAGCCCGGGTCGAATCACGTCTTGGCACCCACCCGGCGGCCCAGGTATTCGGGTTGACTCCCACGTCTATGCGGGCTGCGTCATTCCACCCCACTATGATTCGCTGATTGCCAAAGTGATCGCGTATGGCGACACCCGGGAACAAGCGATCGCTCGCATGCGGGTTGCACTTTCCGAAATGGTCGTGGAAGGCATCCAGACCAATATCCCCTTGCATCGCGAATTGATGACCGATGCCCGTTTCATCACGGGCGGGACATCGATCCATTATTTAGAACAACGACTTGCTCAACGTAGTGGTCACTGACGCGGTGGACACGGACGCGGTGGACACTGCAGCGGCGACGGTCGGCAGCATCCCGTTGGGTTGGCAGGAATTGAGCTTCGAGGTTCCGTTAGAAGCGGTTGAAGTCTGGAGCGATGCCCTGCTCGAAGCCGGCGCACTCTCGGTCGACGCGCAGGACGCCGATGCAGATTCGATTGATGAAGTCCCTCTCTATGGCGAACCGGGATTAACACCACCGGCGCCCGGATGGGAGCGCACGCGGCTGACCGTACTCATGGTGGCCGACTGCGATCCGCTTGCGGTGGTCAACGACGTTGCCAATGCCATCGGTAGCCCACCGCCCGGTGGCATCGACATCCGTTGGGTCGCGGAACAGGATTGGGTGCGCCTGACGCAGTCGCAGTTCGAACCGATTCCGATCGGTGAACGCCTGCTCATCACACCATCGTGGCATGCAGAAGCCGCGCAGGCCGCCAACAATCGAGGGCGCCTCTGCATCGAACTAGACCCCGGGCTGGCGTTCGGAACCGGAAGCCATCCGACCACTCGGCTCTGCCTCGAGTGGCTCGAGCAAAACCTCGGCGGTGGAGAGTCGGTTATTGACTACGGTTGTGGTTCGGGCATTCTCGCGATCGCCGCGGCCAGACTGGGCGCGAAGTCGGTTATTGCAATCGATATCGACACACAAGCGCTGATTTCCACTCAAGCCAACGCCAAGGCGAACCCGCCGACGGATCAATTGATTGAGATTCGCTCGACCGAAGACCCGCGCCCGGAAGCGGTTGACGTCGTTGTCGCCAATATCCTGTCGATGCCCCTCAAACTACTGGCACCGGTCCTGATCGAACTCGTCGAGGCCGGCGGCGCTCTGGTACTGTCGGGCGTTCTTCAGCGACAGGCTGAAGAGGTCGCCAGCGCCTACGCACCGCGCATCCCCTTGACTGTCGTTGCCGAGCGTGATGGCTGGGTCTGCCTGGCCGGCCGCCGCTCATTTTCTTCCAATTCAACCGAGACCCAACGCCCATGAGTTCGCACTGGCACACGTCCTGGAATGCTCCCCGAATCCTGATCAGTGGTTCGGTTGCCTATGACACGATCCTGGTCTTCGAGGGCCATTTCAAGGATCACATCCTGGCCGACAAGGTGCACATGATCAATGTTGCCTTCCTGGCTCCCAGACTCGAACGCAAGTACGGCGGCACCGCCGCCAACATCGCGTATTCCGTAGCTGGTCTGGGCGCCCATCCGGTCGTTCTCGCAGCGGTCGGACGGGACGGTGACGATCAGATCAATCGAATGAAACGCATAGGGGTCGATGTGTCGGGGATCATGCAGATTGAGGACCTCTGGACCGCGCAGGCCTACATCACCACCGACCTTGATGACAACCAGATCACGGCGTTTCACCCCGGCGCGATGGATCGGGCTCATGAAGTCCGAATTGCGGGACACCTCCCCGCGACGCTCGGCATCATCTCGCCCAACGGCCGCCAGGCCATGATCGACCATGCGGCCAGTTTTCGGGTCAATGAGGTGCCCTTCGTTTTCGACCCGGGTCAGGCGCTCCCCATGTTCGATGGCGATGCGCTGCGGGGCATGATGGAAGGCGCGGTTGCGGTCACCGTCAATGATTACGAGTGCGGAATGATCACCCAAAAAACCGGGCTCGAAGAATCCGAACTCGCGCGCCTGGTCAACGCGCTGATCGTCACCCGAGGGGGTGAAGGTTGCACGGTTTGGGTGGACGGAGAACGGCATACGATCCCGGCCGCAGCGATTTCGCATGCCGTCGATCCGACCGGTTGTGGCGACGCGTTCAGGGCTGGGATGCTCTATGGCCGGTCAACGGGCAAAGACTGGGTCGAGTCAGCCCGTCTGGGGTCGGTATTGGGCGCAATGAAAATCGAGCATTCCGGCGCCCAAAGCCACGTGGTCGACCGCAAGGTCATTGCCGAGCGCCATGAGGCCGCCTATGGTGAGCGCCCATGGCCCGTATCTGAAGATGCGGTAGCCACCGATCTCGACGATGACCACCATCACCACCAGTGGACCTGATTAACCGACGCCCAACATCGGCAACGTTCGATCGATCAGACTCATTAAGAACTGGACTACGAGCAACAGGACTAGCGGGGAGAGGTCAACCCCGCCCAGCAGCGGGACGAACCGCCGAATCGGTGCCAAAAAAGGCCGCGTCAATTGCTCCAGAGCCGGAGCAATTGGCGCTTGGGGATTGACCCAGGAAAGGATGGCCTGAAGGATCGCAGTGGCCATCAACATGACCAACAACCACCGGGCGATCCGCAAAATAGCCGCGAACAAAATCGTTCCGAATGCTGGCACCTTATCGACCCGATCGAGGTCGCCAAACAGCACGAACTGAATCAGCAACAGTAATAGCGCAATCAGGAGTGCGCCCAGAGCACTGGGCCAATCGATCGTTCTCGACGGCCGAACGAGACGCCGAAGAGGCAGCACAAGCCAGTCCGTCAATGCCGCCGCAAACACCAGTAGCGGATTGCGCGGATGCACGTCGGCCCAAGCAGCCCAGACCCGCAGAACGCAAGCGCTAGCAAGCAAACCGCCGACGGTTTCAATGACGAGCCAGATCGCACTCGAGAACATAGCGAACCCCCCCTCTCAGTGAAACGAGGCCGCCATGGTCTCACGACCGACGAAGACAGGTCCTCTTGGCCAAGGACCTGTCAACAACCGACCGATGAAACCGATCAGGGGCGAGCCCCTGTCGGGAACGGCCAAAGTTTCGCCGACTCGGCGTCCGATGCAGCGCTGGCTCCTGGGTCCACCGCGGTGGGGGGCGAAGCCTTTTTCGTCCTCACGCGGGATGCGCTTGGGGCCCGAGCCTTCGCGGGGGCCGCGAGTGGGGCTGGCTGAGCGCCCCGCTTAGCGACGGGCTTAGCCACCACGGGCTTAGCGACGGGCTTAGCCACGGGCTTAGCGACGCGAGCCCTGGGCGCGGTGGGTACTGGAACCTCTGGCGCGACAGACACAGGTTTTTTGACTCTGGCGGGTGCCTTAGGCTTGGCTTCGACGATTACCTTAGCGGGGGCTTTGACGGGTGACTTAGGTGCTGCCGAGATAGGCGCAGCCTTCACCGCTGGCGTTGAGACTGCCTTTGCGGCTGCCTTTGCGGGTACTTTGGTGGCGGTCTTTGGAGGCGCCTTGGGGGCCGCTTTCACTAAAGCCTCGGCCGATGCTTTGATCGACGCTTTTGGCGCAGCCTTCGCAACGACCTTCGCGGGAGCCTTCATCGGAGCCGCCTTGGTGGTCACGGCTTTAACTGAAGGGGTAATCGGGGCGACATTGGCGGCCGTCTTGACCGTGGCCTTGGCAGCGACAACTTTGACCGCTTTGGCGGGCTTAATGAGTTTGCTTGCTTTCTCAGCTTTGCTTGCTTTCTCAGCTTTGCTTGACTTCTCGGCCTTCGCTGGCTTGGCCGGTTTTTCAACCTTGGCCGGCTTCAGGGCCTTGGCGGGTTTGAGTACCTTTGCCGGTTTTGCGCCTTTGGCGGACTTTACGACTTTGGCAGGCTTCGACGATTTTTCGGCCTTTTTCTCGGACTTGCCCGCTTTGGGGCTCTTTACCTTGGCCTTGACTTCATCTTTTTTGGCCTTTGCCATGATGTTCTCCTCGTACCTGCTCTGGGCATGATTAAAAACAGGGACTCAGTCCCAACTGAGCGCACCTCCGGTCTGATACTCGATCACGCGAGTCTCGAAGAAGTTGCGCTCCTTCTTCAGATCAATCATTTCGCTCATCCACGGGAAGGGGTTGTCTTCAGTTGCGAACATCGGCTCAAGGCCAATCTGCTGCGCACGCCGGTTGGCGATGAATCGCAAGTAACCTTTGAACATGGGCGCATTCAACCCCAGAACACCGCGGGGCATGGTGTCCTCCGCATATCGATACTCGAGCTCGACCGCTTGCAGAAATAAGGTCCGAATTTCTTCCTTGAACGCGGCTGTCCAGAGATGAGGGTTCTCGAGCTTGATGGTATTAACCAGATCGATTCCAAAATTACAGTGCATCGACTCGTCACGAAGAATGTACATGTACTGCTCGGCAGCACCAGTCATCTTGTTCTGCCGTCCGAGCGCAAGGATCTGGACGAAACCGACGTAAAAAAACAGGCCTTCCATCAGGCAGGAGAACACGATCAGGCTCTTGAGAAGTGCCTGGTCCGTTTCGGGGGTTCCGGTCTTAAAATGCGGGTCAGTCAGCGTGTCAATGAACGGGATCAGGAACTCGTCTTTATCCCGGATCGACTTGACTTCGTGATACGCGTTAAAGATCTCGCCTTCTTCCAGGCCCAGAGATTCGACGATGTACTGGTAAGCGTGGGTGTGAATCGCTTCCTCAAACGCCTGACGCAACAAAAACTGCCGGCATTCAGGCGCGGTGATGTGCCGATAAGTCCCCAGCACAATGTTATTGGCAGCCAGCGAGTCAGCGGTAACGAAAAACCCGAGATTGCGCCGAACGATCAGTCGCTCGTCATCGGTCAAACCGTTGGGGTCTTTCCAAAGCGCGATATCGCGACTCATGTTGATTTCTTGCGGCATCCAGTGGTTGGCGCAACCGGCGAGATATTTATCCCACGCCCACTTGTACTTGAATGGCACGAGCTGATTAACGTCGGCGCCACCGTTGATCACCCGCTTGTCATCGACCCGAACCCGACGTGCAACGCCGGTCGAATCAGTAGTCGGCTCAGCGGTCGGCTCGGCAGTCTGACCCGGGGT
>RFPW01000066.1 GCA_009925965.1 Betaproteobacteria bacterium | reverse complement strand
CCGCCGATTCTTGGCGCAGCGGCTCAACCGCGGATTCGCCTCAGGCACCCGCAGTCGGGAGCATGGCGCGCTGCTTTTCATCGACCTTGATAATTTTAAATTTCTAAATGATTCGCGCGGTCATAGTGTCGGTGACCTGTTGTTGCAACAAGTGTCCCAGCGTCTACTCAAATGCGTACGCGAAGGCGATATCGTGGCGCGCTTGGGCGGAGACGAGTTTCTGGTCATCCTCACGGATCTGAGTGCGCATGCGCTCGAGGCGGGTGCCCGCGCCGAATCGGTGGGGGAGAAAATTCTTGCGAGCCTAGACGAACCCTTTGAGCTCGAGACGCACCCCCATCACAGTACGGGCAGCATTGGCATCACGTTGTTTCGCGAAAATCAAGCCGAATTTGACGAGCTGCTTAAACAGGCCGATATCGCGATGTATCAGGCCAAGCACGAGGGGCGCAACCGCCTGCGCTTTTTTGATCACCGCATGCAGGAGGCGATCGCTGAACGGGCCGAGCTCGAGCGCGATCTGCGAGAAGCGATCCAAAAGACGCAGTTCGAACTTTTTTTCCAATTGCAGGTCGATCAATCACGAACCCCATTTGGGGCGGAGGCCCTGGTCCGTTGGAATCACCCCAAACGCGGCCTGGTGGGGCCGAGCCGTTTTATTCAGCTCGCCGAAGAAACAGGATTGGTGATCCCGATTGGCCGTTGGGTGCTCGAGCAGGCGTGTGTCCGGCTTGAGGCCTGGCAAAAAAACCCGAATACCGACCGACTGTTGCTCTCGGTGAACGTGAGCGCACGGCAATTTCGCCAACCCGATTTTGTCGACCAGGTGAGGTCGGCGATCGCTTCACATCAAATCAACGCCCATCTGCTCAAACTCGAGCTCACCGAAAGCGTGTTGCTCGAAAACATTGAAGAGGCGACGCACACCATGGACGCCTTGCGTCAGTGCGGGGTACGGTTCGCGCTCGATGATTTTGGCACTGGCTACTCCTCGTTGCGCTATCTCAAAAAATTGCCAATCGACCAGCTAAAAATCGATCAGTCCTTCGTGCGTGATATCACCGTGAACCAACAAGACCGGGCAATCGTTCGAACCATCATTGCAATGGCGTCGAACCTCAGCGTCGATTGCATTGCCGAGGGGGTCGAAACCGAAGAGGAATATCGATTACTGCGGGGAGACGGATGCCAGTTTTTTCAGGGCCACTTATTCGGCAGTGCTCAGCCCCTGCCCCTGTTTGAAGCCGCACTGGGGGCGCAGGTTTCCTGAGTGAGCCTCGTAAGCGGGCCTCAGGCGATGGTCGCTTCGTCGGATCGGGTTTCGCCACGGCTATCGATCCACTGTACTGAAACTTTTTCACCCGCTCTCGCGTTACGCAGGGTGAATTGAAAAAACGGATTTTTCGCGATACGGCGGGCCCACAGTGCAGGGTCATCACGGTCTTCTCCAGGTGGCGAATCACCACGGTCTGGATGAACCACGCCGCGACGGCTTTACCACTGGGCTCTAATCGCAGCCCGGTCTCCATGTCGTGATTCATCAGAATCCGCACCATTGCGCTGGTCGGTGCGCTGGTCGGTGCACCAGTGGGAGCGCTGGGAATGAGCTGCGCGCGGATTTTCGTCGGTTCTGCCATGAGTGATTAAGCCGCACAGCCCCCGAGGGTGACTTTGACTTCCTTCTGGGCGAAGAGGCACCGGCCATCGAGGGTCAAACCGACCGCGAACACCCGGGAAGACTGCTGCAATTTGACCCGGGTCGTGACGCTGGGTTCCACCGAGTCGGAGAGTTCAATCAAGGCCGCCAGAAGGTTAGGGTTCTTCTCGACCAACACAAGCAGGCGCTTGATCCCGCTCGCGGTGGTCGAGGCCGTCAGCTGGACGGCACTTCCGTTTTCAGCCATGTCTGGCGCTTGCAGAACCAGCTCGCGGCTCTCGATCGGTGCCTGCACGCCAAGAGCCCGCGAGAGCTCGGCCAGCGAATGGGCCTCAAAGGCGGCCCGATACACACCCTCGCGGCTCAGGGCCAGATTGGGCATCAGGCCCGTGAGGCTGAGCAAAGTCGCCAGGCGGGCGCTGAGACTGAGAGCTTCACGACGGGAGGGCATCGGCGGGTGTCCGGGTTGAAACGGTTATGGTTCAATCATAAGGGAATCGACTGCGAACTCCCTGCAGTCCACTCCAAACTGCCTCCTTCCAAAGTCGATGTCACCTCCTGCAAGCCCTTGGTGGGTTTCCATCCGCACCTTGTGCGCGGCGTTCATCGGGGGTTTGTTGGCCAACGCAGCTCACCTTCCCCTGCCCTGGTTGCTGGGCGCCCTGTTCCCATGTGCATTTTTGCGCTTGCGCGGCGTACGGGTCGGTGCACCGCCTTTTGCCCAGGCCGCGGGACAGTGGGTGATCGGGACCGCGTTAGGGCTGTATTTCACACCCTCGGTGCTGGTGCGGGTGGGCGAGTGGGCGCCCTGGATTGCGCTAGCCGTGATTTGGTCGCTCGCGCTCGGCGGATTCTTGTCGTGGGCCTTGATTCGCTGGGGCGGCGCCGATCCCGCCACCGCTTACTGGTCGGGACCCATCGGTGCGGCCGCCGAGATGGTGTTGCAAGGTGAGCGCGCGGGTGCGCGGGTCGAACTCGTAGCGGCTGCGCATAGTCTGCGGTTGATGCTCGTGGTGGTGATTTTGCCCCTCGTCTATGATGGGTTTGGCTTGCATGGTAGTGACCGTTATCTGATCGGGGCTCAAACGGTAGAGCCTTACGGCCTGGCCGTACTCGTCGGCAGCACGGTGAGCGCAGCCCTGCTTTTGCGACGATTCCGGGGCCCGAATCCCTGGATGCTTGGTTCACTCGCAGGAGCGATGCTCCTGACGGCTAGCGGTCAACTTTCGTCCGCGTTGCCGAACTGGGTATCGCCCATGGGGCAACTGTTGATCGGGATTTCCTTGGGTGGGCGTTTTGGCCCTGGGTTTTTCAATCGGGCGCCGCGCTTTCTTGCGATCGTTGGCGGCGTCACGCTTCTCGGGTTGGCAGGATCCACGGCGTTGGCCGCGCTGATCGGATGGGCCGTGGAGATCCCACTGGCGACTCTCGCATTGGCGACGGCACCGGGCGGGATTGCCGAAATGTGCTTAACCGCTCAGGCCTTGCAGTTGGGCGTACCCGTTGTAACCGCCTTTCATGCCACCCGCGTGGTGACGCTATTGTTGGTGGTGCAGAGCGGATGGTCGCGCAGCCGGGCCTGGCTGGAACGCGTTGAGAGTGCCCCAACTTAAACTGCCTGAATTTAAAGTGCTTCAAAGGCGCCGGCTTCGCGGTTTTTTCGAACCTGGTCCCAGTGCTGAATCAGTCCGTTGATGGCGACCCAGACGCCCGCGGGCAAGAGGCGCGAGGCCGCGATGGCAAAGCCTAAGTTAAATCGTGCGTCGGAGGCGTCAAATCTCGCCGGAACCATGGCGCCGGTCAACACGATGGTCTTGTTAAGGCCAGTGGCGGCGATCGCGGCTGCGCTCTCGACGAGGGTGTCGGTGCCATGGATGATCACAAGGTGCGATTCGGGTGCGGCCCGACAAGAGGCTACCAACGATCGGCGCTGCGCCGGCGTCATATCGAGGCTATCCACCAGCATGACGACTTCGATGACAGGGGTGGGTTGAATCCGGCTTTCGTCAATGAGCGCCGGCAAACAGCTTTCGGCAAAGCCCAGGGACCCATCCATGGGCGCGTAGCACTTGTCGAAGGTGCCGCCGGTGGCGATGATGCGAAGCGGTGCGGAGTTCATCTGCGGGCTCTCCCGGAGCGTGATGGTTCTGTGCCCAGATTAAACAACAGGAGACTCAGTTGAAAACATTGGACGGGAAGATTGCCTGGATCACAGGGGGTGCGACGGGCGTAGGGCGGCAAACCGCGCAGCGTCTGGCGCGCGATGGTGCGCGGGTGGCCATCTCGGGTCGGCGCGAGGCCGAACTCGAGCAAGCGGTAGCGCAACTGCGCGCCGATGGACACGATGCGCAAGCTTTTGCGCTTGATGTTTCAGATGCTGACGCGGTCGCGGCGACGGCCGAGCGGATTGCCGGGCAAATGGGGCCGGTGGAACTGCTCGTGTGTTCGGCGGGGCTGAACGTCCGGCAACGGTATTGGCAAAATCTCACCGCAGTGGACTTTGCGAAAGTCACCCGGGTCAATCTGGAAGGGGTCGCCAACTGCGTGGTAGCCGTTCTCGCGGGGATGCGTGCGCGGCGCAGCGGGACGATTGTGGTGGTCTCGTCCTGGGCGGGCCGCCATTACCTCCCCTTTGCGGGGGCCGCGTATAACGCTTCCAAGCAAGGCTTGGCGGGGTTGGTCGACAGCCTGAATTTCGAGAATGGCCGTTATGGCGTTCGCGCCTGCGCGATCGAGCCCGGTGAAATTGCGACACCCATCCTGCGCACCCGACCCGTTCCACCGTCCGCCGAAGAGATGGCGCGCATGCTTACGGCAGACGATGTGGCCGAGGCCATCGGCTGGGTGGTGGGCCTGCCCCCTCACGTTTGCATCAATGAGTTGCTGCTTTCGCCGACCTGGAACCGGATTCATTTGGGCGGCGAGGATTTGCAAATGCCGATTTAAGCGGGGCTGGCGGCGTGGCACATCAAGCGATCCCAGCCACCCGGATCCGTTGGCCAAACCCGTTCGGGCAACGCATCCAAGCGGCGCAGGATACCGCTGAGTTGCCAGGTTGGAGGGGTTCCTAGCGCTGCCGGAGCGCGTCGCCAAAGGGCCCTGATCGTGTTTTCGGCAACGCCGAATCGATGCGCCAAGGCGCCGATGACGAGGCGGTCCTGACCACTGTCAACGACCTGAGCCAACCAGGATGCAAATTGAACCTCTTCAGTGTCCCACTGGCCGACCCGGTTTAGCCGAGGGGGGTCGGTGTCCCCTGAGGCATCCAGGAGTGTGTCCGCAAAGAACTGTGCGAAACAACCGAGGCGAGAGAGGACATACGCCCGTTGCTCGGCATGTCGGGTATCGAGCAAGAGCCAGTTGTAGCAGCCCAGGTGGCGACCAGCGCCCAATCGATCGAGGCGTCGCAGCACGCCAGGGTCAAGTGCTGCGCTGATGAGGCGTGAGAGGGTGGTTTCGGCATGCAGCTCCCGGCTATCAATCGCCCGTAGCGCGCGCCCATAAAAGTCCAGATCGATCAGGTCATCGCGCAGGGCCCGGCGTAGACCCGCGAGGAAGTCCGGGAACCGTCCGGGCCGATCGTAGAGCGCATCTGGCGCTTGCGGTTCGAGACGGTGCTTGCGCGCAAGGTGGGCAGGCCAATCATCGCGGCGCCGCTCGAGCATCGTGAGCATGCCTTCGGCCAGAGCCGCGAATAGAACGTCTAAGGCCTGATCGGAGCCCGGTTGGGTCAGTGCGTCAACCAGCCTCACGAGGACCTGATCGCTCAGGAGTCGCCGAAAATCGAAGGCGCGACGCTGGGAATCGATTCCGATGAACCGGATTTGATGGCCCCAATCGCGCACCAGCTGGGCGAAAATCGGGTTGCTCATCAGCGTCAGGCGGGTCGCAATCGGCACCACCAACACAAACAGGGGCCAGTCGCCCGATGGAGAGTGCCAGATCAGTGCCCGTGGGGTGCTCGCATACAGCCGGCCCAAGTGAGAGGCTTCGGGTCCGACGACAGCGGGATCTCCCAGCGGATCATCGATCGGGTGAGGCAGAAGGCGGATGGCTGAAAAATCCATCCGCAAATCCTATCCCGCCCGATGCCTTCCTGCTGCTGGGTTAAGCCTTTAATCCGGCCTAATCCACCGCAATCCGCTTCAATCCGCCTGTTTGGCCACAATCAGCAGACCGGCGCCAACGGCCAAGACCACTGACCCAATGAGCGTGACGGCGGCTGAGCCCAAGAGGACCGCTTGCAAACCAACGATCAGGCCGGTTGTCAGGACGATTCGGGCCGTCATCGCGGTGCGTTGCCCGGGGGTTAATTCAGCCATGGGATCACCAAAGCGAGCGTTGCGGACTGCGATTCAAAAGGGTGTGCCGTTCGGTGAGCGAGAGGACCCGGTCGCCTGGCACAACCCTGACTGAATCTCCAGCAGTAATCACACCCGGTTGCAACACCGAGAGGTAAATGCCAGTAAAACCACTTTGTACCATCATTTTGGACGCTTGCCGAAAACCCATGACGGTGTTGAATTTAAAGCAAGGCTGACGGGGCGCCTCGACGCGGAGCTGAACCTCTCCGACGTAGACGTGATCACCGAGCCAGAGCTGGGTTTCGAGCAAACCCTGCAGGACCAGGTTCTCACCCATCGCCCCCCAGGCCAGCGGCTCGTGTTGCCGAGCCTGAGCGCGTACGGTCGTCCAGAACGCGTAATGTTCTGCTGGATAGGCGTAGAGCGCGCGAGTTGGGCCGCCGTGGACGGTGCGATCAACCTGATCGTCCCCGGCCACGCCGAGAATCCCTACAGCGATGGATTGTGGATGATCGAGCGTGGAGATCGCTTTTTTTCGAATCGCGCTGCGGTGCGCCGGCGTTGAGTCTGGCGTTGAGTCTGGCGTCGGTGAGTTGAAAAAAAGAGCCTGAGACTGACCGACGCAGATGGCGAGGAGTTTTGAATTCATGACGGAGGGGGCATAGGGTGCGATTCGAGCGCGCTAGACTGTCGGGTTCGCGAAGTCGGCGACGTTCGACCGCATGAGGAGACTTTGACCATGTCTTTGACGATGAATAATTCGAGTATCGCCCAAAGCGCCCCTATGCGGGCCACCCCGGACGCATGGGAACCCCCGCCGTGGGTGCGCCATCAGGGCCTGGCGGATTGGGTCCGACAGATCGCGGAACTTGCCCAGCCCGACACCATCTTCTGGTGCGACGGTTCTGAAAGCCAGAATCGGTTGCTGTGCGATCAAATGGTCGCAGCGGGGACGCTGCGTCGCTTGAACCCGGTCAAGCGCCCGAATTCGTATCTGGCCTGGTCGGATCCGTCGGATGTGGCACGCGTCGAAGACCGCACCTTTATTTGCTCAACCCAGCGCGAAGATGCGGGTCCGACCAATCATTGGGTTGCGCCGGACGCGATGCGGGCAACGCTGAATGGGCTCTTCGAGGGGTGCATGCGCGGCCGAACGCTCTATGTCATCCCATTTTCGATGGGACCGCTTGGTAGTCCAATCGCGCAAATTGGCGTCGAGTTATCGGACTCGCCCTACGTGGTCGTCAACATGAAGATCATGACCCGAATGGGTCAGGCGGTCTTGGACCAGTTGGGGGCCAATGGGGCCTTCGTGCCCTGCGTCCACTCGGTTGGAATGCCTTTGGTGGACGCCCACGGCGCGGTCCGGGCCGATGTCGCCTGGCCATGCAATCCGACCAAATACATCGTGCATTTCCCGGAGACTCGCGAAATTTGGTCATTTGGTTCAGGCTATGGCGGCAATGCCCTGCTCGGGAAGAAGTGCTTCGCACTGCGAATCGCCTCTTACATGGGCCGGGCGGCCCGCGACCAGGACGGGATGGGCTGGTTGGCCGAGCACATGCTGATCTTGGGCGTCACCAGCCCTAGCGGGGACAAGAAGCACATCGCAGCGGCTTTTCCGTCGGCGTGTGGCAAGACCAATTTCGCCATGCTGATTCCGCCGGCGGGCTTCGATGGCTGGAAGGTCACGACCATCGGCGACGATATCGCGTGGATCAGGCCGCGCCTGGACCCGGTGACCGGGCAGATGCGGTTATATGCCATCAACCCGGAGGCGGGCTATTTTGGCGTCGCCCCCGGGACGGGGTACAAAACCAATCCGAACGCGATGGCGACCTTGCACGCCAACGTGATCTTTACCAACGTGGCCTTGACCGATGACGGCGATGTTTGGTGGGAGGGTATGTCGGAAGAACCCCCTGCGCATTGTCTGGATTGGACGGGGCGCGATTGGTCCCCCGAGTCGGCCCGCGCCGAGGGCCGTAAGGCGGCCCATCCCAATGCCCGATTTACGGCACCGGCGTCGCAGTGCCCCTCCGTCGACCCCGCCTGGGACGATCCGGCCGGTGTGGCTATCGACGCTTTTATTTTTGGAGGACGGCGCTCGAGCACCGTGCCGTTGGTGACGGAAGCCCGTGACTGGGTCGAAGGGGTCTACATGGCCGCTACGATGGGCTCCGAGACGACCGCTGCGGCTGCAGGTCAGCAAGGGATTGTTCGCCGGGACCCTTTCGCCATGCTGCCCTTCTGCGGGTATCACATGGGGGACTATTTTGCCCACTGGTTAGCGCTCGGTGAAGCACTCCAACAATCGGGTTCCAAAGTACCGCATATCTTCTGCGTGAACTGGTTCCGAACCGACGAGCAGGGACAGTTTGTGTGGCCAGGGTTTGGTGACAACATGCGTGTGCTGCGCTGGATGTTTGATCGTCTGAACGGGGAGACGGGGGGTACCGAGCATCTGTTTGGCGTCACTCCCCGCTATGAGGACCTTGACTGGCAGGGCCTTGATTTCGGGCCCGTCCGTTATCAGCGGATTACGTCCATTGAGCGCGCGCAGTGGCACGAGGAATTGAAGCTGCACGACGAGTTGTTTGAGCGGCTAGCGCAACGGATGCCCCCGGCATTGCGGGTGGCTCGGGACGCTCTGGCAGAGCGGCTGCGCGAGGCGGTGGCCTAATCGGCCGGGCGCTCCGAAGCGCCATGTTCAGAGGCCCCCGCGGTTGACCCCAAGAGCGGTTGGGCCGGTCGCAGAGCGTCGTCGAATTCGTCTTCCCAGGGGTAATGGCCTGACGAGTCAGGCCAGACCACTTGAAGGAGTCGGGCCCGGTCTCCGGGCAAGTGCCGGGATGACGTCGAACCTTGTAGCTGTTGGGCTTTGCTCCAGCCAATCGGCGCAGGATCCAGTGGTCGATTCAGCCAGGCGGCGGCCGACGATTCGTCCAGCGGCCGCAGCACGGGCTCGAGCCCATCAAAAAACCCTGCCAGGGGGGCATTCAGTGGCAAGGGGTCGTGGTTGAGGCCGTGATCAGCCAGCGTCGCCAGGATCATCCGGGACATCGGGCCGGGCAGGCCCAGGATCAACAGATTGGGGTGTCCGCGCTCAAGCAGGCCGACCGTGACCGCGTAGCCCGGTCGCGGCGGGTCTGCGCCCAGATCGGGCGCGACTTCGAGAACCGCATAGCCGTGTCGACGGATGGCTTCGATTGGGTCATTCATGTGGGGACATTCATGCCGCCCTGGCCGAGAATTTTGCGAGGATTTCGAGCGTCTCGTCCACATCCGCTGCATCCACGTCGAGGTGGGTCACCCAGCGCTGACGGATGCTGCCATCGACAAGCGTTGCGCCGCTACATCCCACCCCCTGGCTTCGGAGATGGGCTGCCAGGGCGGGGGCGATCGCGGCGTCGACGGTCACAAAGACCATATTGGTTTGGGCGGGTTCGACGGCCAGTCGGTGGGCCAGTGCGCCGGGTCGAGCCGCTAGGGTTTTAAATCCCTCTGCCAGACGTTCTGCGTTGCGGTGATCGAGGGTGAGACGCTCGAGGTGATGGGCCAGGGCGTAGCGCCCGGCGGCGGCCAGGATTCCCACCTGGCGCATCCCGCCACCCAACATTTTGCGAATCCGAACAC
>RFPW01000065.1 GCA_009925965.1 Betaproteobacteria bacterium | reverse complement strand
TTCACGGCACGCCTCGCGTCTGAAGTTCACACTCGAAGCGACCCCTAACGATCAATCTGCGGTCTGAACCGCTGAGGGGTCTTTTTTTAATTTTCAGGAGAAGCAAACATCGCTACAGAACGCTCGAACCGCATGAACGGTGAAATCACGGCACTTGAGGTTCGCCTCGTCGGCGTCGATAACGAACCCCTCGGCATTGTCCGCATCCAAGAAGCGATGCGACTGGCTTTTGAAGCCGATATAGATCTGGTTGAAATCGCGCCACAGGCGGTTCCTCCCGTATGCCGACTGATGGACTACGGCAAGTTCCGATATCAGGAACAGAAGCGTCAGAACGAAGCCAAGTCCAAGCAGAAGCAGATCCAGGTTAAAGAAGTGAAGTTTCGTCCGGGGACGGACGACGGTGATTACCAGGTGAAATTACGCAACTGCATCCGCTTTCTGGAAGAGGGCGACAAGTGCAAAATCACCTTGCGGTTTCGGGGTCGTGAGATGGCTCATCAAGAGTTCGGTGTCCGCTTACTCGAGCGGGTGCGGACCGATCTGGATGCGGTTGCAGCGGTGGAGCAATTCCCCAAGCTCGAAGGTCGTCAGATGGTGATGATGCTGGCGCCCAAACGTAAGTTGCCTGCGGTCGCTGCTCGCAAAGAAGAGTCGGCTCGTCCGGCTGACGCGGTGAATGCTTCCCCACCAGCGAGCGCTCCGGCAATGAGCACTCCGGCACTGAGTTCGGCGGTAGTAAGTTCGGCGGTCGTGAGCGCAGCGGCCGTCAATGCGGCAGCGGCTAGCGAGGCGGCGGCGAGTGCCGCAGCAGCATCGTAGGGTTTTTTAGAAGCTGAGCATGGGTTTACAAGTGCCTCGTGGTTGAGGCCACCCTGCAAGGTCATTGAAGAAGGAGGGCGAAATGCCCAAGATGAAAACGAAGAAGAGCGCTGCCAAGCGCTTCCGGGTACGCCCGGGCGGTACGATCAAACGAGGCCAGGCATTCAAGCGGCACATCCTGACTAAGAAGACCACCAAGAACAAGCGCCACTTGCGCGGTGCGGTGGCTGTTCACGAGTCCGATGTGTTGTCGGTTCGCCGCATGATGCCAACGGCCTGAGCGCCTTGGTTCTTCACTCAATCCTCAGGAGATCCTAATGCCCCGAGTTAAACGTGGCGTAACTGCCCGTGCCCGTCACAAAAAAATTATCGCTTTGGCCAAGGGCTATCGCGGTCGTCGTAAGAACGTCTTCCGGATCGCCAAACAGGCGGTCATGCGTGCTGGCCAGTATGCCTATCGCGATCGTCGAAATCGTAAGCGCGTGTTCCGCCGGCTCTGGATTGCGCGGATCAACGCGGCCGTGCGTGAGCATGGAATGACCTACAGCCGCTTTATCGCCGGTCTGAATCACGCGCACATCGGTCTCGACCGTAAGGTGCTCGCAGATCTCGCAGTGCGAGACAAGCCGGCATTTGCCGCGATTGTTGAGCAGGTCCGCGGTCATGTGGGTCAACCCGCAGGGCACGCAGCAGCCTGAGAGGCGACGGGCTTTGAGGCCCGAAATCGTGTTGGAATACGGGGCCTCAGTGGCCCCGTTTTTACGTGCTTGGAGTTGGGATGGAGCAGTCTCTCGAAGCCTTGATAGAGGAAGCGCGCACCGCATTTGCGGCCGCTGCAGACCCGACGGCGCTGGCCGATACCAAGGCCCGTTTTGTTGGTCGCGATGGCGAACTGACGCGCAAGATGAAGCAATTAGGGACGCTGACCGGCGAGGCAAAAGCGAACGCCGGGAAAGCCTTGAACGCTGCGAAGCAGGCGATTGAAGCGCTCTTGACCGCGCGCCAGGACGCGATCGAGCGCGCCGAACTTGCGCAGCGTCTTGCGGCCGAAGCCATCGATGTAACCCTTCCGGGCCGTGGTCTCGGCACTGGTGGGTTGCATCCAGTGACGCTGACGATTGCGCGGATCGAGGCGATCTTTCGCTCGATTGGTTTTGATGTTGCCGATGGCCCCGAAATTGAGGAAGACTTCTTCAATTTCACTGCGCTCAATACGCCCGAGAATCATCCGGCGCGTTCAATGCACGACACGTTCTATGTCGATGGCACGGATGACCAGGGGAGGGGACTTTTATTGCGCACCCACACGAGTCCGATGCAGATTCGATATGCGCGAACCCATCGCCCGCCCATCCGTGTAATTGCACCGGGTAAGACTTACCGGGTCGATAGTGACGCCACCCACTCGCCGATGTTTCATCAGTTCGAGGGCCTCTGGATCGATACCAACGTGTCGTTCGCAGACCTGAAAAGCGTCTATGTTGATTTTTTGCATCAATTTTTTGAACGCGACGATATCGATGTGCGGTTCCGTCCATCGTATTTCCCGTTCACGGAGCCTAGCGCCGAGATCGATATGCGCTTTGCCGATGGCCCCCTGCGCGGCCGCTGGCTTGAGATCTCAGGTGCCGGGCAAGTGCATCCGAATGTGGTGCGCAATATCGGCCTGGATCCTGAAACCTTTATTGGATTTGCATTTGGTTCCGGAATAGAGCGCCTGGCCATGCTGCGTCATGGCATCAGCGACCTTCGCCTTTTTTACGATAACGACCTGCGTTTTCTGCGCCAATTTCGCGACTGAATCTGCGACTGAACTCGCGACTGAAACTGCGACCGAATCCGCGACTGGATAACACGATGAAGATCTCCGAACGCTGGCTGCGCGCCTATGTGGATCCCCCGATCAGTACGACTGAGTTGTCGGATCGCCTGACAATGGCAGGCCTCGAAGTCGAGGCAGCCGAACCTGCAGCACCGCCGTTTCAAGGGGTGGTGGTCGCTGAGATTTGCACGTTCGAGCGTCACCCCGATGCCGATCGATTAAATGTGTGTCAGGTCGATGCCGGCGAGCGTGATGCTGACGGCGGCCGACTGTTGCGTCAGATTGTCTGTGGTGCACCAAACGTTGCAATAGGAATGAAAGTGCCGTGTGCATTACCAGGCGCTGTTCTGCCCGGGGCGGTCGCGATCGGCGAAGCGAAAATGCGTGGCGTGACCAGCCTCGGAATGCTGTGCTCGGCGCGCGAGCTCGGTTTGTCAACGGATCACGGGGGGCTGCTGGCCCTCGACGGAGCATTGGCGAACGGGCAAGACATCCGCGAGGCGTTGGCCCTGGATGACACGGTTTTCGAACTCAAGCTCACCCCTAACCGCGCCGATTGCCTGTCTGTGGTCGGCGTGGCGCGCGAGGTATCAGCGCTCACCGGTAGCCCGCTTCAACTGCCGAACCGTCCCGCAGTGATCCCAACCCTGGGCGATCGCTTGGCAGTTCGAATCGAAGCCCCTGACCTCTGTGGCCGTTTTTCGGGGCGGATCATTCGAGGAGTCAATGCGCGCGCCGCCACACCCGACTGGATTCGGTCGCGATTAGAGCGCGCCGGTCAGCGCAGCATCTCGGCCCTCGTGGATCTGTCGAACTATGTGATGTTGGAGTTGGGTCGGCCGACTCACGTCTTTGATTTGAGCAAACTGGGTGACCCTTCCCAAGGACTGACCGTTCGGTGGGGGCAAGCCGATGAAACGCTGACCCTGCTGAATGGCCAGACCGTGACATTGGCGCCCGACGTCGGCGTCATCGCAGCCAGCGAAGGCACCGAGAGTCTCGCTGGAATCATGGGTGGTGAGGCGGCTGCCGTCTCACTCGATACCACTGATATCTATGTTGAGGCGGCGTTCTGGTGGCCCACCGCGATCTCGGGACGCGCGCGCAGGTTTAACTTCGTCACCGATGCTGGGCACCGCTTCGAGCGCGGCGTCGACGCCGAGACGACGGTTGAGCATCTCGATTATTTGAGTGCGTTGATTCTGGAGATTTGTGGTGGCCAGGCCGGTCCGATTGATGACCAGATCACCGGTTTGCCGGAGCGCCCACCCGTGACCATGCGCGTGGCAAGGGCCAATCGAATTCTTGGTCTTGCTCTGAGTCAGGAAGATTGTGCATCCGTGTTTGATCGCCTGGGGTTCGCCTGGACGGCTAATGACGCGACAACCGATGGCGCCATGTCCGACGCGACGATCACGGTCGTCCCGCCAAGTTGGCGTTTTGATTTGACGATCGAAGAAGACTTGATTGAAGAAGTTGCGCGAATTCGGGGCTTCGATAGCCTTCCACTCCGGGCCCCCTTGGCCCCGGCCAAGCTCGCTGCAGTGCCAGGTGAGCAGCGCACTTTGTTGCACCTGAAGCGCGCGCTCGCCGCTCGCGATTATCAAGAGATCATCAATTTCAGCTTCGTGTCCAGCGCAGGTGAACAGGCACTCGGACTATCTCAGGGCATTCGGTTGCTGAACCCAATTGCCGAGCCCCTCGATGTGATGCGTACCACCTTGATCGGTGGTCTACTCGAGACGCTGCAGCGCAACCTCAACCGCAGCGCCCAACGCGTGAGGCTATTCGAGGCAGGCCGCGTGTTCCTGCGCGCGCCGGGTAAGGCAGGCGATGCCTTCGAAGTCGCCGGCGTCGATCAACCCATGCGAATAGCTGCGCTCGCGTTTGGCGATACCAGTGATGCGCAATGGGGACTGCCGAGTCGTACGGTCGATTTTTATGATGCTAAGGCCGATCTCGAGGTCCTCGTTGGGGCCGATGGCTCGTTGGGTTCGGTGGCTTCCGATGCGCTGACGTTCGAACCGGTGACTTCTGCCCCCCTGGGCTTGGAGCCACCAGGCGCTGCGAGCGTTGAGTCAATTGGAACCGCTTTGCACCCCGGACGCAGCGCACGCGTGTATTTGCGCGGCCAGCCCGTAGGCTGGATCGGCGAACTCCACCCGCGGTTAACGAGCTCGCTGGATTTCACCCGTGCCCCGATTGTGTTCGAACTCGATCTCGAGCCGTTGCTGTCTACGTCTGTTGTCAAACCCCGCGAACCCTCGAAGTTTCCCCAGGTCGTTCGCGATCTGGCCTTGGTGGTCGGGCGCGATTGTTCCGCACAGAGTTTGGTATCGCATTTGCGGCAAGCGATCGAAGCGGCCGTCCCAGGTCTGCTGCAGAGTTGCTGGCCTTTCGACGAATATCGCGGTAAAGGTCTGGAAAATAACGAAAAAAGTCTTGCGTTCCGATTTGTCTTTCAAGACAATTCGAGAACTTTGAATGATGAAGAGATCGAACGAGCACTGCGCGATGGGATCGCGGCTGTGGCTCAACATTGCGGCGCGCGACTACGGGGATAGCATGGATGGGATTGAGGATCGTAGCCAAGAGGGTAGCGAGGGATTCACGCTCACCAAAGCCGAGCTCGCGGAATTGCTCTTCGAACGGGTTGGTTTGAACAAGCGCGAATCAAAGGACATGGTTGAGACCTTCTTCGATGAGCTATGCCTCGCACTCGAGCAAGGGGACGGTGTCAAATTGTCCGGGTTTGGTAATTTTCAGTTGCGCGACAAGCCACAGCGCCCTGGTCGCAACCCCAAGACAGGCGAGACGATTCCGATTTCCGCGCGACGGGTTGTGACCTTTCATGCCAGCCCAAAATTGAAAAATCTCGTCGAGCGGTCCTGAAAATAGTTCACACGAACCGAGTCGATCCTAGCTAAAGCCATGCCGACGCCCACGTCCCATCCGAACGCAAAAGTGACGCTGCCGGTGATCCCGCCGAAGCGTTACTTCAGCATCGGCGAGGTGGCTGAACTCTGCTCGCTTAAGCCCCATGTGTTGCGCTACTGGGAGCAGGAATTCACCCAGTTGCGGCCGATGAAGCGCAGCGGCAACCGCCGTTACTACCAGCATCACGAAGTGCTTTTGGTGCGTCGAATTCGTGAGCTTCTCTATGAAGAGGGGTTCACGATCAGCGGCGCACGCAATCGTCTGATCGAAAAAGGCTCCAAGGCCAAGCTGAATGCCGACCTGATCGCTCAGGCAAGCGCCGACGCAGCGCTTGTGGGAGTTGCCTTTCCGCCGGATCTGTTCGCGCCGATTGACGCTGCGTCCGAGGGTTCAGGAGAGACTGCTACTGGGAATGCTCATGAGTTGGCTCAGCCGTCGCCACTGAGTGCGTTCGGTCGGGATCTGATCGAAGTCCGCCGTGAACTCAATGCTGCTCTTGCTCTGCTCAACTTTGATGGACAGCCCTGAGGGCGCCTTGAATCATGTTAGAGTTTCGGTCTTCGGGGCGTAGCGCAGCCTGGTAGCGCACTTGCATGGGGTGCAAGGGGTCGCGAGTTCGAATCCCGCCGTCCCGACCAATCGTTTGCCCACAACCGTGCTCCCTTGACCAGGTAGAGCACCTCTGAAGCCCGCACCATGCGGGCTTCGGGCTTTTTGCGCGGGATCAAAGTATCCCCCGCGGACCCAATCGAGTTGCAACTCGACACGCGCAACAAGATTGCCGCCGCGTATCGTGGTGCATGAAAAAACAATACCTGAGGGGTTTGAAGGCAGTGTGCGTAGCCGCCCTCTCGGGCTGTGCTTCGTTGTCGGAAGACGGCGGCCTAAACCAAGTCTCGGCACTTACCCGTGAGCGCATTGCGCAGCCCATAGCTCTTCAACGGAACGCTGCACAGGCCGAGACCGCCCAGGCTCGTATTTCCGAACTACTCAAAACGCCGCTCAATGTCGACGCTGCCGTCGAAGTGGCGTTGCTGAGCAACCGCGAATTGCAGGCCCAACTTGCCAATCTCGGTATGGCTGAGGCTGATCTCGTACGCGCCGGGCGGCTACGCAATCCGGGGTTTAGCTTCGGGCGTCTGAACGGAAATGGGGTCGTGGAATACGACCGGGCCGTGATGTTCGACCTGCTCGGACTGCTCACGATGCCAATGAGACGCCAGATCGAACAGCAGCGGTTCGAACGTGCGCAGATCCAAGCTGCCCAGGATGCCGTGACCCTGGCCGCCAATACCCGCCGAGCCTACTTCAACGCCGTCGGTGCCCAGGAGCAATTCCGCTATTTGCAGCAGGTCAGGGAGACCGCAGATATTGCCAACGAGCTAGCGAAGCGTATGGCGCAGGCAGGCAACTTCAACCGCCTCACACAGATGCGTGAGGAAGCCTTTTATGCCGACACCACTGCACAAGTGGCTCGTGTTCAACAGCAGGCACTGGCTGATCGGGAGCGATTGACGCGGCTTCTGGGGTTAACAGGCGAGCAGGCGAAATTCCAACTGCCTGACCGGCTGCCAGAGTTACCGAAGCAGCCCATGGAAGTCCGCGGCGCGGAGCAAACGGCCATGGAAAAACGCCTGGATATTCAGATCGCCAAGCGCCAGGCCGAGGCATTGGCACGCGCACTTGGTCTGACCCAAAGTACCCGCGTAGTTAATGTGCTTGAAGTTGGCTACCAAAATAAAAGTGAAACGGGGGTTCAACGCTCCAACGGTTACGAGATTTCGCTGGAGTTGCCGATTTTTGACTTTGGGACCGTTCGTGTTGCGCGTGCTGAAGCAACCTATCTGCAGGCGATGAACCGCGTGGCCGCCCTAGGCCTGCAGGCGCAGTCCGAGGTGCGCGAGAGCCATGCCGCCTACCGCATGGCCTATGAGCTGGCCCGCCACTACCGCGACGAAGTGGTGCCGCTGCGAAAGCGCATATCGGAAGAAAACCTCCTGCGCTACAACGGCATGCTCATCAGCGTCTTCGAGTTACTGGCCGACGCGCGAGAGCAGGTCGCGAGCGTGAGCAACGCTGTAGCCGCTCTGCGCGACTTCTGGATCGCACAGGCCAACCTCGACAATGCCTTGACGGCGGGGTCGCCCGTCGCCGCAATCGTATTGCCCATGAGTTCTCCCGCTGCAGCCCCCACGCTCGGCCACTAAGGAGCAATACACCATGAGTAATCGTCGAGATTTCTTCCGTGCCGCAGGGACCATTGCGTTGGGGGCGACCGCCGTCAGCAAAGTGGGTGCTGCGTCTCTGCCCGAGGCTCCGATGCAGTCCTCTGCGGCCACTTTGCCCCCATCGCCACCGCCCACCGGTCAACCTTTTAACCCCGTGGTCACGCTCAACGGGTGGTCATTGCCCTGGCGCATGCAAAATGGCGTCAAGGAGTTTCACTTGGTTTGCGAGCAAGTGGTCCGTGAATTTGCTCCGGGTATGAAGGTCAACATGTGGGGCTTCAATGGATCGAGCCCAGGCCCCACCATTGAAGCCGTGGAAGGCGACCGTATCCGCATCTTCGTGACCAACAAGCTTCCTGAGCCCACCGCACTCCATTGGCACGGGATCATGCTGCCCTCGGGCATGGACGGAGTGTCGGGACTTACGCAACCGGGCATTCCCGTGGGCAAGACCTTTGTCTATGAATTCACGCTCCTGAGATCAGGCTCGCACTTCTATCACACGCATCTGGACGAGCAACTCCAGCTTGCCATGGGGATGTACGGCTGCCTGGTGGTGCATCCCAAGGACATACGCCAGCTTGAGGTCGACCGGGATTTCTTCTTCATTCTGGCTTCCTACGACATCGAACCCGGCGCGATGACGCCAAAGATCAGCACCATGACCGAGTTCAACATGTGGACCTGGAATAATCGCGTGTTCCCGGGGATTGATCCGTTGGTGGCTCGCACCGGCGACCGCGTCCGAATCCGAATCGGTAATCTCACCATGACCAACCATCCCATCCACATGCACGGCCCCCACTTCGAGGTGACGGGGACCGACGGCGGCTGGGTGCCCAAGGCGGCGCGTTGGCCTGAGGTCACCACAGATGTAGGGGTGGGCCAGCTTCGAGCCATCGAATTCGAGGCTGCTGCGGGTGACTGGGCCATCCACTGCCACAAGTCGCACCACACGATGGGTCCGATGGGACACAGTCTGCCGACCATGTTGGGCGTGGAGCAGCGCGACCTCGCCCAGCGCATTGGCAAGCTCGTGCCCGACTATATGGTCATGGGCGAGAAGGGCATGCATGAGATGACCGAAATGGAGATGCCCTTACCCGACAACACCCTGCCCATGATGACCGGCCAGGGACCGTTCGGACCAGTGGGAATGGGCGGCATGTTCAGCGTGGTCAAGGTGCGCGATGATGTGAAGCCCGGCGATTACCGGGACCCTGGCAATTACAAACACCCGCCTGGCACCGTTGCCCATGAATTTCAGGGCGATGTGCCGGAACCCTTGCGCGCCGCACTCGTGACCCCCGACAACATGCGCCAAGTGCGCAAGCCGTCAGGCCACGAGGGGCATTGAAAATTCCAAAGAGTTCGACATGATTTCCCGTTTTTTTGTGCTCGCCGCAGCTTTGAATTTATCGACCGCAGTTCTCGCGCAATCCTCCAATACGGGTCATTCTGCACACCAGCCAGCCAGCGCTGCGGTTGTCGCACCGGTATCTAAGCCAACGACTGAGGGTGAGGTCAGGAGGGTCGACAAGGTGCAAGGCAAGGTCACACTGCGCCACGGTCGTATCGAAAACCTGGACATGGCGCCCATGACCATGGTGTTCACAGTCACAGATTCGGCGCTCCTGGAAAAGCTCAATCCAGGTGACAAAATTCGGTTCTCAGCCGAGAAGCGTAATGGCGTCCTCACCGTCACTATCATTGAGCTTTCTCCGTAGTTAGCTTGCGCAGAGTTGAGACCATGTACATCCCAGAACACTTTTTAATTAAAAACCTTGAGGTCATTCACCAGATCATCCAAACGAACCCCCTGGGCGCTCTGGTCACCATGACGCCTGAGGGCCTGGATGCCAATCACATCCCATTCGAACTAGATGCTGGCCGTGGGGTACTCACGGCCCATGTAGCGCGGGCCAATCCAGTGTGGCAACAGTGCAAGGACGGTGCGGAGGTTTTGGTGATCTTTCGCGGGAACGAGAGTTACATCTCGCCCAACTGGTATCCGAGTAAGCACGAGATGCACCGGCAGGTACCGACCTGGAACTACGAGGTCGTGCATGTGCATGGACAACTGACTGTCCAGGACCAGGAGAAGTTCGTACGCGGGGTAGTAGGTCGCCTGACACGCAAGCACGAGGCAACAGAACCGAAACCCTGGAAAATGGGCGATTCTGCCCCTGAGTACATCGACGGCATGCTCAAAGCCA
>RFPW01000064.1 GCA_009925965.1 Betaproteobacteria bacterium | reverse complement strand
CTGCGCGCGATTCGGTTGCTGCGTCTTGCCAAGTTGTCGCGGATCCTGATCCCGGCTGTGCAGGAATTTAGGCTGCGCAACAAGGGCAAAACCACCCGACAGAAAGTTCATGCGCTGATATTCCAGACGCCAACGTCCGGCAAGCTGCACGTGCTGCTCGACAACTTCCTGGTGATTTGGGTCCTGATCTCGGTGCTTGCGGTCATTCTTGAGACCGTGCCCTCGATTCACGACATTCTGGTCTGGGAATTCAAACTTCTGGATTACATCGCGGTTGCGATCTTTTCGGCTGAGTATGTGCTCCGCCTCTACTCAGTCCCTGAAGAGCCAGATTTTAAGCATCGTTACGATTCGCTCTCGCGCCTTAATTATGCCAAGAGCCGTAACGCCATCATCGACTTGCTGGCGGTGTTGCCGTTCTTCCTTGAGGTGTTCCTGCATCACCTCTTCGATCTACGATTCTTGCGCGTGTTCCGTCTGATGCGCTTGCTCAAGCTCACGCGCAACAGTGGCGCGATGGATACGCTTGGAAAGGTCGTGATCCGGGAGTGGCGTGTTCTCTACGCAGCCGGTTTTGTGATGATTCTGCTGGTTATCTTGACTGCCAGCTTTGGTTATCTGCTGGAGCACGAGGCCCAACCGGACAAATTTGAGAACATCCCTCAATCCATTTACTGGGCGGTGATTACCCTGGCCAGCGTGGGATACGGCGACATCTCTCCGGTCACGCCGGGCGGCCGGGCCATGACTGTGGTCCTTGCGTTCATCGGGATCGGTATCTTCGCAATCCCTGCCGGTTTGCTGGCTTCGGCGTTTACCGACCAGTTGCGGCTAGACCGGGAAGCCTTCGAGGACACCGTGCGCGAAGCGCTCCATGACGGCCATCTCACTCAGGACGAAAAGGAGATGCTCGAAGCCGAAGCGGCCCGTCTGCACCTGCCCCGGACCGAGGTCGACCGCATCATGAAGAAGGTTCGTCATCTAATGGCGCAAGAGCTTCTGGAGGAGCGTGAACGGGTGCATGAACAGCATGCCCGCATCGAGGCGATGGAAGTGCTCAGGCAAGAGCACGCTACCGCTGGTAGCGGGGGCGGCGGGGGCGGCGGTTCAGTTTCTTATGAGCAAATCGCCGGCAACCCTGAAGTCGCGTTCGAACAGGCCAGAATTCTGATCGGTCAGCTTCGGGTGCTTGGCACTGCGGTCGACCCAGAGAAGCTCCAGCCCCTGTTCGCGAGTCCTGAGCGGGCAACTGATCAAGAGCGCATGGTTTGGGAGTTGGTCGCGCGAAAGGCTGGCTGAGCCGCCACTGGGGCACTCCAACCCCGGGGCACTCCAACCCCGGGGCCAAAAGGCCCGGGGTGGCCCCCTCAACTTTAAGCGGTGGGTGTGAGTCGAGTCAGCCCACCCAAATAGGGCGTTAGGGCGTCTGGCACAACAACAGACCCGTCGGGCTGCTGGTAGTTCTCCAAAACGGCCACTAGCGCCCGACCAACCGCCAGCCCGGATCCATTCAGCGTATGCACAAATTCCGTACGACCAGGGGCGGTTCGCATCCGTGCACCCAAGCGTCGGGCCTGAAAGGCTTCGCAATTACTGCAAGACGAAATTTCCCGATAGGCCTGCTGACCAGGTAACCAAACCTCGATGTCGTAGGTTCGCGACGCACTAAAGCCCATATCGCCGGTGCAGAGTTGTAACACCCGATAGGGCAACTCGAGCTTTTGCAGTATCGCTTCGGCGTTGAGCGTCAAGGTCTCGAGCGCCTGATTAGAAGCCTCTGGGTGCGTGACCCAAACCAGTTCTACTTTGTCGAATTGATGTTGGCGGATCATGCCGCGGGTATCGCGACCAGCGGCCCCGGCTTCGGATCGAAAGCACGCGGTGTGGGCGGTCCAACGCAGGGGCAATTGTTCCGGGTCCAGGATTTCATTGCGCACCTGATTAGTGAGCGTGATTTCACTCGTTGAAATCAGCCACAACGGCGCTTCGTCGGCTCGATCAGTATCGGATGGGCCACCACGTCGGACTGAGAACATATCGTCGGCAAATTTGGGCAGTTGCCCGGTCCCTGCCAACGATTCTGAATTGACTAAAACAGGGGTCCAGCATTCGACATAGCCATGCTCACGCGTGTGCGTATTGAGCATGAACTGGGCAAGCGCGCGGTGCAGTGCCGCCAGCGATCCGCGCAGAAGGCTGAAGCGCGAACCAGACAATTTGGCCGCGGTCTCAAAATCCAGCCCCAGTCGGGCGCCCAGATCCACATGATCTTTGGGCTGATAGCTCGCCGCCGAGGCCGGGGCCGACGCCGCGGTCGCATTGTCTCCAGCGGGTTCGGGGGCCCAGGCCGTTTGCTGCGAAGCGATGGGGCGACCTTGCGCGTCCTCACCAAAGGGACTCCAGCGGCGGATTTCAACATTCCCGGACTCATCGCTGCCCACGGGCACATTCGTCTGGGGCAGATTAGGTAATCCGCGCAGCCATTCATCCACCTGCTGAAGAATCTGCTCGTTCTCGGCCTTGGTTTGATCGAGTTCGCCACCCAAACCGGCGACTTCGGCGAGTTCTGCAGTGGCGTCTTCACCGCGACCTTTGCGCTGGCCGACCAACTTGGAGAGCGCGTTGCGACGGGCCTGAAGTTCTTCAGTCCGAACCTGCACGGTCTTACGCCGGGCTTCGAGCGCACGAAACGCGTCCACATCCAGCGCGACACCGCGGGTGGCGAGCCGCTCGGCGACGGCATCTAGGTCCTTACGCAGCAATTGAATATCGATCATGGTGAATTCCGAACAATTAGAAAAGAAGGTCGCAAGACCCTCAGGCGCAAAGCCGCACGGCTATGATTATCGCCGGGACATGGGGTGATCAAGCTCACCCGCGCCCATTTTGCTCACTTGCGCTGACTCCGTTCGTATTCCTGATCGAGTTGTCGCAGGCGGTCGAGTTTTTCCTGAATCCGGCTCTCGAGGCCGCGATCAGTCGGTTCGTACCAATCGCGAATATCGAGATCATTCAGGCCGGGGGGCAGGTAGGACTCCCCCGCGGCGTAACCATGCGGCTCGTCATGCGCATATCGATACGCGCGCCCGTACCCCAAATTCGACATGAGTCGGGTTGGCGCATTGCGCAAGTGATCCGGGACCGGATCGGATCCGCGCTCGCGTACAAAGGCTTGAACGCCCTTCCAGGCCTTATAAATGGCATTCGATTTGGGGGCGACCGCGAGATAGGTCACGGCCATCGCCAGCGCTAGATCGCCCTCGGGGCTGCCCAGTCGTTCCCAGGTCTGCGCTGCATCAAGCGCCAACCGGAGCGCCCTCGGATCGGCCAGGCCGATGTCCTCGGCAGCCATTCGCACTAGGCGTCGGGCGATGTAGCGCGGATCTGCACCGCCGTCGAGCATCCTTGCTAACCAGTAGAGCGACGCGTTGGGGTTCGAGCCGCGGACGCTCTTGTGCAGGGCTGAAATCTGGTCATAGAACGCATCACCGCCTTGGTCGAACTGGCGGACGCGCTCACCCAAACGTCCTGCGATGCGGTCCCGATCAAGCGTCGTTTCAGTGGGCGCCAACGCATCGATTAAGTTGAGCAGTCGGCGTCCGTCGCCATCGGCGGTATCGACCAACAGGCGAATGCCCTCTTCTGTCACGGTGACACCGGGCCACGCAACCTGAAAGGCCCGCTCAGCCAGGATCTGAAGTGCGGACGGATCGAGACGGCGCAACACATGAACGGCCGCCCGCGAGAGCAGCGCCGAATTCACTTCAAATGAAGGGTTCTCGGTGGTCGCGCCGACCAGGGTGAAAAGCCCTGACTCCATATGCGGCAAAAATGCATCTTGCTGCGCCTTGTTGAATCGATGCACTTCATCCACGAACACGAGCGTGCCGCGTGGCTGATGTTGATGCGCAAACGCAACCGCATCGCGGATGTCTTTCACACCACCGAGCACCGCCGAAATCGTCATGAACTCGAGGCCAAACGCATCGGCCAACAGGCGCGCCAATGTTGTCTTACCAACGCCCGGTGGGCCCCACAAGATCATCGAGTGGGGACGCCGGCTTTCAATCGCAAGTCGAAGCGCCCCACCCTCCCCCAGCAAGTGGTCCTGACCCAGAATGGCGGCCAGGGTCCGCGGCCGCATGCGCTCGGCCAAGGGCTCCTGGGATTCATGGGGGAACAGCGATGAGTTGGACATTAACGACTCATTAACCACGACCCCCCTATTGTCGCTCGTCGAGGTCACGGATGCGGATTGGCAAACCAACCCCGCTGAGGGCACACTAGGGTATGAATTTATTAACGCGGGCTATTGGTCGGCAGATTGCGCGGTTTCTAAATCGCCCGAGCAGCACGTATGCACCGCCGACGACGAATAGTCTTGCTGCCCTTCGCGCCGTGATTCGTCCGGGCGATGTTTTGTTGGTCGAGGGCGATCGCCATATCAGCACCGCCATCAAGTATTTGACCCAGAGCACCTGGTCTCATGCGGCACTGTGCGTCGCGACGTCAACTACCTCAGATCGCGATGCACTGGTGTTGATCGAAGCCGATATGGAACACGGGGTTCAATTGGCGCCGCTCGCGAAGTATGGGTCGATGCACACCCGAATTTGCCGCCCCGTAGGCCTCACCCTGCAACAGATTCAGACTGTTGTGGATTCAGCTGTGCGACGTTGCGGACACCAATACGATCTGAAGAACGTCGTCGATCTCGGTCGATTTCTTTTTCCGCTGCCGTTCGTGCCGCCCCGATTTCGCCGTCAACTCCTTGCCCTCGGAAGCGGCGATCCAACCCGCGCCATTTGTTCAACCCTCATTGCGCAAGCCTTTGCGTCAATTGACTACCCGGTGGCTGCGCGCATGCACCATCATTCACTGGTGGCGCCCCGGGACTTTGACACCTCGCCGTGGTTCGAAATTGTCAAACCCTCGATCTTGCTGGGCGACCGCTGGCAGGCGTATCTCGCCGATTGCCCACCATGGGCGGCAGTCGCCGAGGATTCTGAACAACAATGCGACGATGTCTCTGTCGCGTCATCCGCCTGAGATAGCGTAAGTGGTCTAACCGCACCCTAGCGCCGCAGCGAGAGTTCCGCCGAATTGAATCGTTCGATGCAACAACACTATTCGTACCGTGACCGGGGGGATCGCGCCGGCGCTCGACGCCCGATCAAGGCCGTGTGCCTTGCCGCGTGGGTTTTGGTGGCCGTCGCGGTGTTTTCAAGCAGAACCGCATACGCTGCGCGCCCGATGATCACGGACGATGCGCGCATCGTTGACCCAAAGAGTTGCCAGGTTGAAACCTGGGCTAAGTTCTACAAACAGGGGGGGTGGGAGCGCTGGGCGCTGCCGGGTTGCAACCCCACCGGCAACCTGGAAATCACAGTCGGCGGCGCGTACAGCCACCCGGAGGAAGGTCGTCACGCCAGTGATGTCGTTCTACAGGCAAAGACCCTTTTTCGACCGCTAACCCCCGACAGCTGGGGTTACGGCCTGGCTGTTGGGACCGTGCGGCACCCCTCGGTTAAGACCGAACTGCAGTTCGGTGATCAATATGCATACGTCCCGGTGAGCTTTTCGTTTGCGGGGGATGACTTTTTGTTGCACCTGAATGCGGGCGCGGTCCGCCGACCCCTCACACAAGATACCGCCGCCACCTGGGGCATCGGCTCAGAAACCCGGCTCAATCAGCGCCTGCAACTCATTGCAGAAACCTATGGCGACAGCAAATCACGCGGGTTCTATCACCTGGGATTGAGATTTTGGGTCATCCCGGATCGTGTCCAAGTCGACACGACGTTCGGCAACCGTTGGGGCACCGAAACCGGCGAACGCTGGGTATCGGTCGGACTCCGCCTACTTTCGCCGGCCTTCTTGCCCTGATTCCGCTGGCGCCACGAATCTGAACTGGCTCAGGTCTGGTTGCGCATCACGCCGGACTGAATCAAAACTCAGGCGGGTGAGTTGCCCGAACGCGTCGCGAATCTCCATCGCGACAGGCAGCCCCTGCCGCAGCCCGATTGTAATCCGCTCAAAGCCGGCATCTTTGCGGTGAGGCGTGGCCTCGATCCAGGCAGCGCCCTCCCGCAACCCCATCTCACGCACCGCGAATTCACGCTCAATGGCATCGGACCCGAACAAAATCGCCGCAGGACTGGAACCGATCGAATCCCCTAGCGGTCGGACGGACACCTGATCAAGATCGCGGTCATGAAACCAGACCTGCTTACCGTCCGAAACAATCAGTTGATCATCGGGGCGAGTCACTTCCCACCGAAAACGCCCAGGCCGGGCGAAGGCAAAGCGCCCGCTCACCGTTCGCGGCGCATCGGCACGCGATGGCTCCGGACGTCCTTGCTCTGATCGACCGGCAGGGCCATCGGTGCGGGTCGTTCGCTGGGTGAACTCGCCATGCGCCGCCCGCGTGCCCTCGACAAAGACGCGCAACTGCGCGATCCCGCTGGACGGATCGACCTCCGGGGCCGCGAGCGCTGGCGCCGGCGCAAGCTGGATCGCGATCAAGGCCGCCACCAAACGCATCCGTGCCCCGAGCACCGGCAAGCCAAGCGCGATCATTCGTTCCGCGCCGGGACAAGCACATCGCGGTTACCGTTGGTGGCCATCGCGCTGACGACTCCAGACTTTTCCATCTGCTCAAGGAGCCGGGCGGCCCGGTTGTAGCCAATCCGCAAGTGGCGTTGAACCAGCGAAATCGAAGCCCGCCGGTTCTGGAGCACGATCCCAACGGCCTGGTCGTACATCGGATCGGTCTCCGCGTCGACGCCTGCCTCCGAGAGCGTTTGGCTAAGGCCACCGAAACCCACCGCGCTGCCGGTGTCGGCGGCTTCGACCACACCGCCTTCGAGCAGGCCCTCGATATAGTCCGGATCGCCCTGGGCTTTCCAGTGCTCCACGACCCGATGGACCTCTTCGTCAGCGACAAAAGCACCATGAACCCGCATGGGCACGCCACTGCCCGGGGGCAGATAAAGCATGTCACCCATTCCGAGCAGGCTTTCAGCGCCCATTTGATCCAGGATGGTGCGCGAATCGATTTTGCTCGAAACCTGAAAGGCGATCCGGGTCGGAATATTGGCCTTGATCAGACCCGTAATCACGTCAACCGAGGGGCGCTGGGTGGCCAAAATCAAGTGGATCCCGGCAGCTCGGGCCTTTTGAGCAAGGCGCGCAATCAGTTCCTCGATCTTCTTGCCAACCACCATCATCAGGTCGGCTAATTCATCGATCACCACCACAATCTGCGGAAGGCGACCGAGCGGCTCCGGGGCGTCTGGTGTCAGCGAAAACGGGTTGGGGATCAGGGCGACCGAGCGGCTCCGGGGCGTCTGGTGTCAGCGAAAACGGGTTGGGGATCAGGGTCTCGCGCTGCGCTGCTTCCGCGATCTTTGTGTTGAAACCGGCCAGGTTACGTACACCGAGCTTGCTCATGATGCGGTAGCGCCGCTCCATTTCTGCGACACACCAATTCAGCGCATTGGCGGCCTGTCGCATGTCGGTCACCACCGGAGCCAACAAATGCGGAATCCCCTCGTAGACACTCATTTCGAGCATCTTGGGATCGATCAGGATGAGTCGGACCTGCGCCGGATCGCTCTTGTAGAGAAGCGACAGCAACATGGCGTTGATGCCAACCGACTTACCCGACCCGGTGGTACCGGCAACCAACAAATGCGGCATACGGGCCAGATCAGCGACAACGGCATGGCCGCTGATGTCTTTGCCCAGGGCCATCGTGAGCGCCGAACTCGCATCAGCGAACACCTTGGCACTCAGAATTTCCGACAGCCGAACCGTCTGGCGTCTTGCATTGGGTAACTCAAGCCCCATGACGTTCTTGCCCGGAATGGTCTCGACCACCCGAAGTGACGTCAGCGAAAGCGCGCGTGCCAGGTCCTTACCCAAATTGACGATCTGGCTGCCTTTGACGCCCGTCGCCGGTTCGATTTCGTATCGAGTGATCACCGGACCCGGCTGCGCTGTAACGACCTTGGCAGCCACTCCGAAGTCGGCGAGTTTCTTCTCGATCAGGCGCGAGGTGTACGAGATGGACTCCGGGCTGACGGTCTCGACCACCGCGGGCGGCGGTTCGAGCAACGCGACGCTTGGCCTTGGATCGGAGCCTTCGAGGAGACCAAAAAGCGACTTTTGCGCTTCGCGGAGCACGCGAACCGACTTTTCCGCGGGCGGTGCCTGCGGTTCGATCCGAAACGTCACTGCGGGCTCTTTGGGGGCGGCGAGATCAGCGGCCGGGGGCGAATTCAACCTAGGTTCCAGTTCGGCGTCGCCATCGGACTCGGCCTCGAACTCGGCCTCGGCATCGACCGCGCGCTTTGCCCGGAGCACGAAAGAGGAATCCATTGAGTCCGAATCAGCCGCTTCTGCCGCAACAATCCCGGGACGATCGCCCAGGGAATGATCGTCCTCAAACAACCCGGCTAACTGCGGTTCATTGAATTCGGTGGCCGATGCCCGACGTGGCCGGAATGCCGCAGCTGCTCCGACGGCCCCTGCAGCCCCACCAATCCCGGCATCGGTTGCGGCCGACGTAAAGTCATCCAGGGGTCCGTCTGCCGGGCGCACCTTGAGCTTCTTTTCTACGACAAGGCCGTCTCGTTCCAGGGCCGCTTGCTGCCCAATCGCGCGATCCTCGCGGTCCGCCAGTGCCCGGAGCACAAGGTCCACCGTCCGCTCGACCGCCCCGCCGATACGCTCAAAAATCTCAAACCAGGACCATCCGCTGAGCAGACTGAAGCCAATGGCAACAAAGCCCAGCAACACCATGGTTGTTCCGACCGGTCCCAGCAACAAACTCAAGCCGTCGGCAATCAAATCCCCCGCCACCCCCCCTGGCGCGAGCGGCATCGGCATCTTCAGCGAATACAGCCGGTGCGATTCGAGACCAACGCACCCAAGGAAAAACAGCGTAAACCCGAGCCACCGCTCAAACGCAAAATGCGGCGCTTCAGGATCGGTTGTGGGCGTCACGCCACGCGCCGACATTTCACGCGCACGCATCCGCAAGATGCCGCGCCACAGCAGAACCGCGATCAGGCCGACCCAGATCCAGGTGCTTGCGCCAAACAGATACAACAACAAATCCGCCAGCCAGGCGCCGACCCGACCGCCTGCGTTATGGATCTCGCGCGGGGGGCCCGCATTGGACCAGCCCGGGTCGGCTCGATCGTAAGTCAGCAGAATCAGAGCGAGCAGAAGACCCGCTCCGGCGTTGGCAAACCAACGCGCTTCGTCGAGCAAGCGCATGGCCCTTTCGGGCAGTGAGAGCGATACCAGCAACATCCGCAATCCGGAAGCAGGAAACCCCTCAATGCTAATTCAGGTAGAGGTTAATCTTGTCGCGTAGCAACAATCTTCCTTCGCTCACGGGAACAATAAATCCGTCTACCTCGAGCCCTTTCATGACCCTCGAGACCATTTCGCGTGACGCACCGATCATTTTGGCAATTTCCTGCCGCGGCAACTTGCCCTTGACCACGCGCTCACCGCCCACCGTTTCCGAAAAATCGAGGAGCACGCGGGCAACGCGACCGTAGACATCCATCAGCGCCAAGGTCTCGATCTTCTTGTCTGCCTCACGTAACCGCCGGACGATGCCCCGCATAATGGCGAGGCACATATCGGTACTGGAAGCCAGCATGGCCTTGAAGCTTTCCTTATTGACCGCGATGAAATCGCAGGGCTCGATTGTGATGACACTCGCCGATCGAGGGGCATCGTCAATCAGGCTCTTTTCCCCAAAGAATTCCCCGGGCCCGAGAATGGCCAGGATGACTTCCTTGCCCTCTGAGTCCGACCGCTGGACTTTGGCCCGCCCCGATAACAACAGGTAAAACGACTGCGAAGTTTCGCCCTCGGCTACGATCGATCGACCCCGCGGAAAGCTGCGCCGCACGCTACCTGCGGCCAGCATTTCAAGCTGGGATTCACCAATCCCGGTAAAAATGGGCATCCGGCGGAGGAATGCTTTGTTCTCGTCATGAGCCATATTTGTCCTTTAGGTTCATCGGGCCCAAGCTGAGCTCTCGACCTATAATTTCAC
>RFPW01000063.1 GCA_009925965.1 Betaproteobacteria bacterium | reverse complement strand
GACCCCGTTCAACAAAAACAACCGCCGCGGTCACGGCGCCGGCCAGCAACACAATGAATAAGGCCGCCGCTGCATGAAGCGCCCCCGTGCGAACCAGTTCGCCCATGCTGCCAATCGCACTGGGAAGACCGGCCGCAATACCCGCAAAAATAAGAATGGAAATCCCGTTCCCCAAGCCACGCTCGGTGATCTGTTCACCCAACCACATCAGAAACATCGTCCCGGTCACCAACGTAACCGCCGTCGTAAACCGAAAAGCCAAACCTGGATCGATCACGAGCCCCGGCTGAGACTCGAGCGCGACCGCAATCCCGAAAGCCTGAAACGTCGCCAACCCAACCGTGAACCAGCGCGTGTACTTGGTGATCTGACGCCGCCCGGCCTCGCCTTCCTTCTTCATCGCCTCGAACTGCGGAACAATCACCGTCAACAGTTGCATGATGATCGAGGCCGAGATGTACGGCATGATCCCCAGGGCAAAGACGGTGAAGCGCGAAAGCGCACCGCCCGAAAACATGTTGAACATCCCCAGAATGCCGCCGGATTGTTCCTTAAACAGCTGCGCCAGCTGATCCGGATCAATCCCCGGAACTGGAATATGAGCGCCCACCCGATACACGACCAAGGAAAGCAGAAGGAAAATCAGGCGCTTTTTCAAGTCGCCGAACTTCCCTGCCTTCGCCTGGCCAGCAGAGGATTGCGCTAAAGTCACCAAGACCCGCGTTCCTCAGAAAGGATGAACCCAGCCTGCATTAGGCCGAACCCGTCTCGGAATCTTCAACCGGCGCCGCGAGAACCACACCACCCACGGCCTCGATCGCGGCTCGGGCACCTTTGGTTGCATCAATCCCGCGTAACGTTACCCGACGGCTGATTACTCCGGAGAGAATGACCTTCGCGGCCCGGGCCAGACCATGAACGAGACCGGCCGCCTTCAGCGTCAACAGGTCTACTTCGACCGCATCGAGACGCTCGAGGTCGGATAGCCGAATCTCTACCGTCAGCGAAGCCGTCAACGACTTGAAACCGCGCTTGGGCAGGCGGCGCTGAAGCGGCATCTGACCGCCTTCAAAGCCCACCTTGTGAAAACCACCGGCGCGGGACTTTTGACCCTTGTGCCCACGACCCGCTGTCTTACCGAGGCCAGAACCAATCCCGCGTCCGACCCGACGCTTCGGATGCTTCGAGCCCTCGGCGGGTGAGAGTGTGTTGAGTTTCATCATGATGTCAGTCCACCTTGACCAGATAGGCCACCTTGCGAACCATGCCACGCACCGCTGGCGTGTCCTCGAGTTCACGGGTCTGGTTGATCTTCTTCAGGCCCAGACCAAGCACCGTCGCTTTGTGTGTGCCACGGGTACCAGCAGGACTCTTGACGAGGGTCACGCGAAGCGTTTTCTTGTCCATTACTTACTCTCCACCCCGCCTTTCAGCTGAGGATTTCCTCGATCGATTTGCCGCGCTTGGCTGCGATTTCGGCGGGTGTCGTCATGCGGGTCAGCGCATCGAGCGTGGCCCGCACGAGGTTGTAGGGGTTGGTTGAGCCGTGGCACTTCGCCACGACGTTTTGAACGCCCAACACATCAAACACGGCGCGCATTGGTCCACCAGCAATGACACCAGTACCCTGAGCGGCGGGCGCGAGATAAACCCGCGAAGCACCATGACGGCCAGTGACCGCGTGGTGAATCGTGCCACTGCGCAGTGGCACCTTAACCATCTTGCGGCGGGCCTCATCCATGGCCTTTTGCACGGCAACCGGAACCTCGCGGGACTTGCCCTTACCCATGCCGACCCGACCATCACCATCACCGACCACGGTGAGGGCTGCGAAACCGAGGATTCGGCCACCCTTGACGACCTTGGTCACCCGGTTCACCGCAATCATCTTCTCGCGCAGCCCGTCGTCGCGCTCTTCGTTCTGCATACGGGGCGTGATTTTTGCCATCGTCGTTTCCTTGTTTGATTCAGAGGGTCAGAAAATTCTGAACCGAATCAGAACTTGAGACCGGCTTCACGAGCCGCTTCGGCCAGCGCTTTGACGCGTCCGTGATAACGAAATCCGCCGCGATCGAAAGCGACTTCGGCAATCCCGGCAGCCAGTGCCTTACGTGCCACCCGCTCACCAATCAGCTTCGCCGCTTCGATGTTGCTACCGTTCTTACCGGCCAATTGCTCGCGAACTTCTTTCTCGACGGTCGATGCCGTTACCAGAACCCGCACACCGGCCTCGTCAAAAACCGACGCATAGATATGCGAATTGGTACGATGCACTGCCAGGCGCCCAACGCACAGTTCCCGGATTTTCAGTCGGGTCTGGCGGGAGCGACGCAGTCGCTGCTCATTTTTGTCAAACATAGTCAGACCCGCCGGTTATTTCTTCTTGGTTTCTTTGATCACAACAACCTCGTTGGCGTAGCGAACGCCCTTGCCCTTGTAGGGCTCGGGCGAACGGTAAGCGCGAATCTCGGCTGCCACTTGGCCGACGCGTTGTCGGTCGGTCCCTTTGATCAGGATTTCGGTTTGGGTGGGCGTCGTCACAGTGATGCCTTCGGGCATGCTATGAACGACGGGATGCGAAAAACCGAGCGAGAGGTTCAGCGAGGCGCCCTGAGCCTGCGCTCGATATCCCACCCCAACCAACGTCAGTTTCTTTTCCCAACCCTTGCTCACCCCATGGACCATGTTAGCCAAGAGCGCTCGCATGGTCCCGCTCATTGCGCGGGCCGAACGGCTCTCGCCGACTGCCTCGATCCGCAGCGAACTGCCCTCGTGATGCACAGCCACGCCGGCATCGGTGCGCTGGCGCAACGAACCCAACGGACCCTGAACCACGATCTGCTCGGCGCCGATCTCGGCTTTGACTCCAGTCGGCAAATCGACTGGCATTTTTGCAACTCGGGACATCCTGAGCTCCTTCGGGGTCAGGCGACGATGCCAATGACTTCGCCGCCCACACCCACTTTGCGGGCATGGCGGTCGGTCATCAGCCCGCGCGGGGTCGATACGATTGCCACGCCGAGGCCATTCATGACCTGTGGCAAACTCTCGCGGCCTTTGTAAACCCGCAGGCCCGGGCGGCTGACGCGCTCGATGCGCTCAATCACGGGGTGTCCTGCGTAATACTTCAGCTGGACTTCCAGCTGTGACTTCGGGCCCTCGTGCCGGACCGAGAAGTCTTCAATGTAGCCTTCGTCCTTGAGCAGCTGCGCAATCGCAACTTTCAATTTGGAAGAAGGCATTGCCACCGACTGCATTTCAACGCGCTGACCGTTGCGGATGCGCGTGAACATATCGGCGATCGGGTCGCTCATGCTCATAAGTTGGTCTCCGACCTAGTACTTGCCGTGGCCTGACTGGATTACCAGCTGGCCTTGACGATGCCGGGGATCTCCCCACGCATCGCGATCTCGCGCAACTTAATGCGCCCCAGACCGAATTTACGAAACGTCCCGCGTGGTCGCCCCGTCAATGCACAACGATTGCGCAAGCGAACTGGGCTGGCATTGCGCGGGAGCTTTTGTAAAGCCAAACGCGCATCCATCCGCACCTCGTCCGAGAGCTTCTGGTTGTCGATGGTGGCCTTGAGCGCGGCGCGCTTTGCCTCAAACTTCTTTACCAGCGCCTCGCGCTTTTTCTCGCGCTCGATCAGCGATGTCTTTGCCATAAGTAGGTTTGCCTGGTGGATCCGTTACAGTCAGTTGTCGTCAGTTGCGGAAGGGAAAGCGGAAAGATGTCAGCAGCGCCTTCGCTTCTTCGTCGTTGCGAGCCGTCGTCGTAATGCTGATATTCAATCCGCGCACGCGATCGACCTTGTCGTATTCAATCTCGGGGAAAATGATCTGTTCTTTCACGCCGATGTTGTAATTACCGCGGCCATCAAAAGCCTTCGCGGAAATCCCACGGAAATCCCGAACGCGGGGCAGGGCGACCGTCACCAGACGGTCTAGAAACTCCCACATGCGCTCACCACGCAGCGTGACCATGCAGCCGATCGGATAACCCTCACGGATCTTGAACGCTGCGATCGCCTTGCGAGCCTTCGTCTGCACCGGCTTTTGACCAGCGATTCGGGACAGATCAGCCACCGCGGCCTCGATCAGTTTTTTGTCGGAAATCGCCTCACCCACCCCCATGTTGAGGGTGACTTTGCTGAAGCGGGGTACTTGCATGACGGAGGTGAACCCAAACTTCTCCATCAGCTCGGGGACCACTCGCTCGCGGTACTGTTGTTGAAAACGCGCCATGTTGCAATCCTGCCTGTGCTAGCTCGTGCTAAATCTGTGTATTAGTTCGGTCCAAGCCTATCAGGCTCGAACCTGCTCGCCATTCGACTTGAAGACACGCACCTTGGTGCCGTCCTCAAGCAGCCGAAACCCCACGCGATCACCTTTGCCGGTGGCGGGGTTCAGTAGCATCAAATTCGATTGGTCGATCGGCATGGATTTCTCGATCACCCCCCCCGTGATCCCTTTCATGGGGTTCGGTTTCTGATGTTTTTTGACGAGGTTAATTCCCTCGACCAGCAGATGTGTTTCGTTGACACGGCTGTTAACGGTGCCCCGCTTGCCCTTGTCGCGCCCCGCGATGATGACGACTTCGTCACCTTTCTTGATCTTGTCCATACGTCCGCCCCCTGAATCGGCACTGTTTGGCTTAAAGCACTTCGGGCGCGAGCGACACGATCTTCATGAACCGCTCTGTCCGCAGTTCGCGCGTGACCGGCCCAAAGATGCGCGTGCCGATTGGCTCGAGCTTCGCGTTTAGAAGGACTGCGGCGTTGCCGTCAAATTTCACCAGCGAACCGTCCGCACGACGCACACCCTTGGCAGTGCGAACCACGACCGCGTTGTAGATCTCGCCCTTCTTGACGCGCCCTCGCGGCTGAGCATCCTTGACGCTCACCTTGATGACATCGCCAATGCCGGCGTAGCGGCGCTTGGAGCCGCCCAATACCTTGATACACATGACGGACCGAGCGCCGGTGTTGTCGGCGACGTCGAGCGTCGACTGCATTTGAATCATGAAATGTTCTCCCAACTTGATCCGAAGGCTCTGGTGCGGCGCACCTGAGGAAATCGGTCAGTCTTGGTCCCGTAGAGTCGGGGATTCTTTTTCGATCTGTAGTGCGCAGCCGCCGAGGCGTTGCCCATTCATTCAAATCAAAAAGGAAGCCCGAGAGTTTATGAAAGAAAAACTAGCTTGTCAAATCAATCGTCAGATTTCGTCAAATCGTTTGTGCTGACTCAACCACACGGACGACGCGCCAAGTCTTGGTGCGCGAAATCGGGCGCACCTCGACGATTTCCACCAGATCGCCTTCATGAATCGAATCGCTTTCGTCATGGGCATGGTACTTGTTTGAGCGCGTCAGATACTTGCCATACAGAGGATGCTGAACCTGACGCTCCACGAGGACGGTCACAGTCTGTTTCATCTTGGCGCTGACCACGCGTCCAACCAGCGAGCGCTTGGTCGCTTTGATCGTCGTCGATGCTTCGTGTACGGATTCGTTCATGCCGCGGTGGCCTTTTCGTGGAGCACGGTACGGACGCGGGCGATGTCGCGACGGACCTTGCGAAGTTGACTGTTGTTGGACAGCTGTTGAGTCGCATGCTGCATCCGCAGCGAAAAGTGCGCACGTAACAGCTCTTTGAGTTCCTTATTGAGGCCTTCGGCGTCTTTGGCCCTCAGTTCGGTGGCTTTCATCACGGTGAGTCCTGATCTGGAACGGGGAGGAAGCGGGGGATAAGCGGGGAGTACGCGAGAAAGTAAGCAGTTAGCAGCGGCGCTGACCTGGCGCTTACTGACCCACCATCCGACTCACAAACACGGTGGCAATCGGCAATTTGGCGGCAGCTAAACGGAACGCTTCGCGTGCCAACTCTTCGGCCACGCCGTCCATCTCGTAGAGCACCTTGCCAGGCTGAATTTCGGCGACGTAGTACTCCGGATTGCCCTTGCCGTTCCCCATCCGAACCTCGGCCGGTTTGCGCGAAATCGGCTTGTCCGGAAATATCCGGATCCAGATCCGGCCGCCCCGTTTGATGTGACGCGTCATGGCGCGACGCGCTGATTCGATCTGACGTGCCGTCAAACGGCCACGTCCAGTCGCCTTTAGGCCAAAGTCCCCGAAGGAAACCGCTGCGCCCCGGGTCGCGAGACCCGTGTTGCGCCCTTTCTGTTCTTTACGGTATTTCCGTCTTGCTGGCTGCAACATGCCCTAGCCCTCACTCGCTCTTGACGGCATCGGCAGCCGGGGCTGCACGACGCACGCGCTGACGGTCGGCGGGCCGACCCTCAGAACCTCCCGGCGCTCCGACTGGAGCCCCGGCACCTGGTGCGGCCGCATCCGCTCGGGGACCACGGCCTTCGCCGCGGCCATCACCTCGACCATCGGTGCGCCCGGGCGGACGTGCCCCCGGGGGACGACGGCCACGACGATCATCCCGATCAGCCGGCGCCGCTTCTTTTTCGGCGGCTGCCAGCTCGCTGCGGCCCAACGTGTCGCCCTTGTACACCCAGCACTTCACACCGATGATTCCGTAGGTCGTGTTGGCCTCCGAAAACCCATATTCGATGTCAGCACGCAACGTGTGCAAAGGCACACGGCCCTCGCGGTACCACTCGCACCGTGCAATCTCGGCGCCATTGAGGCGGCCCGAACTCATCAACTTGATCCCAAGCGCACCCAGGCGCATCGCGTTCTGCATCGCACGCTTCATCGCACGACGGAACATGATCCGGCGCTCGAGCTGCTGTGTGATCGAGTCGGCAATTAGCTGGGCGTCGGTCTCGGGCTTGCGAATTTCTTCGATGTTGACGTGCACGGGCACTTTCATCATCTTCTGCAACTCGGCCTTGAGGTTCTCGATGTCCTCGCCTTTCTTGCCAATCACGACACCAGGGCGCGCCGAATAAATCGTGATCCGCGCATTCTTGGCGGGGCGCTCGATGACGACGCGACCAACCGATGCGTTCTTGAGTTTCTTGCGCAAAAACTCGCGCACACGAATATCGTCATGCAGGGTGGCAGCGTAATACCAGCGCGAAGACCAGTTGCGGGTGACCGCAAGCCGGAATCCGGTTGGATGAATCTTTTGTCCCATGGATGACCCTGGTATTGACTCTAGTGTTGAATGGGCAGTTTTATTTGGATTCTGTCGAACTCAGGCGAGCTCAGTCGCCGACGGTCACATAAATGTGGCACGTCTGTTTCTCGATCTTCGCCCCACGACCCTTAGCTCGCGCCATGAATCGCTTCATCGAAGTCGCCTTTTCGACATAAATCGTTCGCACCTTCAGCTCGTCCACATCGGCACCGTCGTTGTGCTCCGCGTTGGCGATCGCTGACTCCAGCAACTTCTTGATGATGAACGCCGCTTTTTTGGGCGAAAACGTCAAGACGTTCAAGGCGTGCTCGACCGACTTACCGCGGACCAGATCGGCAACTAGCCTGCCCTTTTGGGCGGAGAGGTGCGCGTCTTTGAGTATGGCTCGGGTTTCCATGAGGTTTTTCCTGTACTGGCGGCTTAGCGCTTGGCCTTCTTGTCCGCCACGTGCCCTTTGTAGGTGCGCGTTAGTGCGAACTCACCGAGCTTGTGACCAACCATGTTTTCGTTAACGAAGACCGGGACGTGTTGCTTGCCGTTATGCACTGCAATGGTCAGGCCAATAAAGTCGGGAAGAATGGTCGAGCGACGTGACCAGGTCTTGATCGGACGCTTGTCCTTCGTGGCCAGCGCCACATCGACTTTCTTGAGCAGATGGTCGTCGACAAACGGCCCTTTTTTGACGGAACGTGCCATGTTGTTGGGCTCCCGTTATTTCTTGCGACGCGACACGATCATCGAGGTCGTGCGCTTGTTGCGACGCGTGCGATAGCCCTTGGTCGGCTGGCCCCACGGACTGACTGGAACCCGGCCTTCGCCGGTCTTACCTTCACCACCACCATGCGGGTGATCGATCGGGTTCATAGCAACCCCGCGAACGGTCGGACGAATACCACGCCAGCGCACCGCACCCGCTTTACCGATTTGGCGCAGGTTGTGCTCTTCATTACCGACCTCACCCAAGGTGGCCCGGCAATCGACATGCACGCGGCGGATCTCGCCCGAGCGCAAACGAAGCTGCGCATATAGGCCTTCGCGCGCCAGTAGCTGGACCGAGGTGCCGGCCGAACGGGCCAACTGCGCCCCTTTGCCGGGAAGCATCTCGACCGCATGGATGGTTGAGCCGACCGGAATATTGCGGATCGGGAGGGTGTTGCCCGGCTTGATCGGTGCGGCAGCGCCCGAAATCAAGGTCGTGCCAACGGCCACGCCACGCGGCGCGAGAATGTAGCGGCGCTCGCCATCGGCGTAACACAACAGGGCCAGGTGCGCAGTCCGGTTCGGGTCGTACTCGAGGCGCTCGACTTTGGCGGGAATCCCGTCCTTGTCGTTACGCCGAAAATCGACCAGACGGTAATGCTGCTTGTGGCCGCCCCCGCGATGACGCGTGGTGATGTGGCCGTTGTTATTGCGACCAGCGGTGCGGTGCTGGCTTTCGATCAGCGCAGCAAACGGCGCACCTTTGTGGAGGTGCGGCGAAACGACCTTGACGACTGCGCGACGCCCAGCCGAGGTCGGTTTGACTTTAACGACAGGCATGTTATTTCACCTCCGTGAAGTCAATTTCCTGGCCCGGCGCGAGCCGAACATACGCTTTGCGCACATCATCCCGACGGCCGTGGAAGCGACCGAACCGCTTCGCCCGACCTTTGATGTTGAGCATGTTCACAGCGTTGACCTCAACCTTGAACAACAACTCAACCGCAGCCTTGACCTCGGCCCGGGTTGCGTCCGGGACGACATGAAATGCAATCTGGCCGACCTTATCAGCCAGCATCGTGCTCTTCTCAGAGACAATGGGACCGAGCAAAACCCGCAGCAGACGCTCTTCACGGTGCTGCTCCGCGCTGTGTCCAGCGACACTCTGTTGTGCGGCATTCATCCGAGCATCTCCTCGAACTGGGCCAGTGCAGCCCGGGTGACGAGCACCTTGTCAAAATGCACCAGTGACATCGGATTGGCATGGCGGGGCTCCACCACCGCCACGTTGGGCAGGTTGCGCGCAGCCAAGTAAAGGTTCTCATCGACCGAGTCGACAATGACCAGGACGGACTCGAGGCCCATGCCCTTAACTTTTTGAGCCAACAATTTGGTCTTCGGCGCATCGAGCGCGAAGCCATCCACGACCGCGAGGCGGTCTTCTCGGGCGAGCTGCGAAAGTATTGAGCAGACGCCAACCCGATACATCTTGCGATTGACCTTCTGCGAGAAGTTCTCATCCGGCGTGTTCGGAAAGATCTTGCCGCCCCCGCGCCACAACGGCGAGGACGTCATCCCGGCACGCGCACGGCCGGTTCCCTTCTGGCGGAAAGGCTTCTTCGTCGAGTGACGGACTTCTTCGCGGTCCTTTTGCTTACGGTTACCGCTGCGAGCGTTGGCCTGATAGGCGATCACAATCTGGTGGACGAGCGGTTCGTTGAACTCACGCGCAAAGATCGTATCGGACGCACCGACAGTCGCGGACGACTGACCGTGGTCATCGAGGAGTTTCAGTTCCATGGTGATCCCCGCTTAAGCCTTAGCCGGGGCTTTGACAGCCGCGGTGATCACGACATGGCCTTCGTCATGGCCCGGGACGGCACCGCGCACGAGCAGCAGCCCGCGCTCGGTATCAATCCGGGCGATCACGAGGTTTTGGACCGTCCGCGTGACCGCGCCGTAATGCCCTGGCATCTTCTTGCCGGGAAACACGCGACCTGGATCCTGCGCCTGACCGATCGAGCCCGGCACATTGTGCGAGCGCGAGTTGCCGTGCGAAGCGCGGTTGGATGAGAAATTGTGGCGCTTGATCGCACCCGTAAACCCCTTCCCCAAAGTCGTCCCCTGGACGTCGACCTTCTGGCCGACGGAGAACGTCTCGGCGGGCAGGACAGAGCCCGGCTTGAGCTCGGCCGCAACCTCGGCGCCCACGCGGAACTCGCGCAAGATCGACCCGGATTCGACACCAGCGGCAGCAAAATGCCCAGCCATTGGCTTGGTGACACGAGACGCACGGCGTTGGCCAAATGCGACCTGAACAGCGGTGTAACC
>RFPW01000062.1 GCA_009925965.1 Betaproteobacteria bacterium | reverse complement strand
GTCGCCTGCATGTGAGTCGTCAAGCAGCTCAGTCACCCTGCCCTGGCGTGTAAATGCCTCGCGGGTGACGGTCGGAACATAACGGAGCGCAGGCTTAACCAGATCTCCGAGAAATTCATGATTGGGCAAGGTCTCCGTGAAGAATTCACGGTAGGCGAGTTCGCTCACAAGTCGGACCCCGTGAAGAAGAACGACCTCTTCAAAACGCTCATAGGTTTCGGGATCTTGAACAATGCTCATAAACGGGGCCAAACCGGTACCACTGGCCAGAAGAATCAAACGCCTGCCGGGTTTCAAGTCATCAAGCACCAGCGTACCGACGGGCTTGCGCCCGACCAGGAGCGAGTCACCGATCTTGAGGTGTTGAAGGCGCGAGGTGAGTGGCCCGTCGGGCACCTTAATACTGAGGAACTCAAGGTGCTCTTCGTGGTTCGCACTCGCAATGCTGTACGCGCGCAAGAGTGGTTTGCCATTGATCGGCAGACCAATCATCACGAAATGACCGTTCTTGAACCGAAGTGTTGGATCGCGGGTCGTCCTAAAACTAAAGAGCGTGTCGTTCCAGTGGTGAACCTGGGTAACCTGTTCCGAAAAAAAAGCACTCATGGGTGTCAGCTCAAGCCTTCACTTTGCAGGTAGTCTTCATAATTACCATGCCAATCAACAATTTGTCCGCCACTCTTCACAACGAAGATTCGATTGGCGACTGCGTCAACGAACTGCCGATCGTGGGAAACAACGATGATTGTCCCCTCGTACTTTTCCAGCGCCATCTGTAGTGACTCGATTGATTCCATATCGAGGTGATTCGTGGGTTCATCCATCAGCAGTACGTTGTGTCGACCCAGCATCAGTCGGCCAAAACTCATCCGATGCTTTTCACCTCCAGACAGCACGCGAACCGCCTTTCGAACATCATCGCCCGAGAACAGCATCCGTCCGAGAATCGAACGAACTGCCTGCTCATCATCGCCCTCTTGCGTGTAGCGCCCAATCCAATCCGTGATCGTCTGTTCGGACTCAAAGTCTGGATAAACGTCCTGAGCCATGTAGCCCACATCGGCGTTGTCGGCCCATCGAATCCGCCCAAGGGAAGCATTTAGGCCGCTCACGGCCTCCCCGGCCATGGCACGTAGCAGGGTTGACTTGCCGACACCGTTGGCACCCACGATCGCAATCCGCTCGCCAGCCTCAATGATCGTCGTCAATCCTGAAAAAACGGCTGCCTCAGCGCCCGCATATCGGTGACCCAGGTTTTCAACTTCAAGGGCGTTGCGGTGGAGCGGTTTCGCTTGTTCGAAGCGCATGAATGGATGTTGTCGGCTACTTGGCTTGACCACAACGGCCTCGGCCTTGATCTTTTCAATCTGCTTGGCGCGCGAGGTCGCCTGACGGGCCTTTGCTTTGTTTGCGGCAAACCGTTGGACGAATTCCTGGAGTTCCTGAATGCGCTCTTTGGCGCGGGCGTTGGCCGAAGTCAATCGCGAACGTGCCTGAACGCTCGCGAGCATGTAGTCATCATAATTCCCAGGATAGACACGAACTTCGCGATAATCGACATCGGCAATGTGGGTACAAACCGAGTTCAAAAAGTGACGATCATGCGAAATGATGATCATGGTTGAATCGCGGCCGTCGAGCACGCCTTCCAACCACCGGATCGTATCGATATCGAGGTTGTTCGTAGGTTCGTCGAGCAGCAGTACGTCGGGATTTGCAAAGAGCGCCTGGGCCAGCAGGACCCTGAGTTTCCAGCCCGGGGCGATTTCACTCATCGGACCCTGATGGAGCTCGGTGGCGACACCGGCACCAAGTAGCAACTCGCCAGCACGGGCCTCGGCGGTATAACCATCGAACTCGGAAAATCGGGCCTCAAGATCCGCCGCACGCATATAGTCGTCTTCGGTAGCCTCGGGGTTGGCGTAGATCGCGTCGCGCTCGGTCATCGCGGCCCACATCTCCGTATGGCCCATCATGACCACATCGAGCACCCGATCGTTCTCAAAGGCAAACTGATCCTGGAGGAGTTTGCCAAGGCGAATCCCTGGGTCGAGGGCGACGTTGCCACCGCTCGGGTCCAGATCGCCACCGAGAATCTTCATGAAGGTCGACTTACCCGAGCCATTCGCACCGATTAAGCCGTAACGGTTACGATCACCGAACTTGACGCTGACGTTTTCGAACAGGGGCTTAGCCCCAAATTGCATCGTGATGCCGGCAGTTGAAAGCATGTTCTAGAGGATGGGGAAGTAGGCCGTTCCGTAAACTCGGCTGGAGTCAGCGAAACTGGTTGCGGGCGTTCAGGAAGATTTTCAGCCAGGGCGATGCGTCGCCGAATCGCGGTTCAAACCAGCTCGGAGGCGCCCAACTGCACTGCACCGTTCGAAAAATCCGTTCAGGGTGCGGCATCAGAATCGTCGCTCGACCATCATCCGTGGTGAATCCGGTCAGGCCGCCTGCCGAGCCGTTGGGATTGGCAGGATAGCGCTGTGCCGCTGCACCTTGGCCATCGATAAACCGGATGGCTGGGTTGGCCGAAGCATACTCGATCGTCGCGTCATTTGAAGGTCCGTCGATGCGTCCCTCGCCGTGCGACACCACGATCGGGAGTCTGCTCCCCACCATTTCGGCTAAGAATAGCGACGGACTTGCCAGGATCTCCACCATGCTGAGTCGGGCTTCAAACTGTTCGGAGCGGTTGCGTACGAAGCGGGGCCAATGTTGGGCACCGGGTATCAGCGACTTGAGCTGGGAGAGCATCTGGCAGCCATTGCAAACCCCCAAGGTCAGGGTATCGGACCGCGAAAAAAACTGGCTAAACATATCCGCGAGTTGCGGATGATTCAGGATGGTGCGGGCCCAGCCGGACCCAGCGCCCAGAACATCGCCATAAGAGAACCCTCCGCAGACAGCCAGCACCTGGAAATCCGCCAGGGACTTGCGACCGCTTAGCAAATCCGTCATGTGGACATCCACAGCGGCAAAACCAGCCCGATCAAACGCCGCGGCCATTTCAACCTGGCCATTGACCCCCTGCTCTCGCAAGATGGCAACGCGAGGCTTCGCTTCTTTGGAGCTGCCACTCGATACTATGGGTGGCCAGGCAAATTCGAGATGCGCTTCGAGACCGGGGGCATTGACCTCAGCAATGGCTTCCCATTCTTCTCGGGCGCAGTCCGGGTCGTCGCGCAACGCGGCCAGTCGGTAGGAGGTCTCAGCCCACATGGCCTGGAGAACGGCGCGTGGAGCACCCCAGATTTTCTTCGCATCGCGCCAAATCGAAATATCGTCGGAGATATCCGGAGTAGCCACGACGTGGGCGCAGACGCCCAATCCGTGGCCACGCAGAATGGCCATGACCGCATCGCGATCGCTACGGCGGACCTGAATCACAACACCAAGCTCTTCGTTGAATAACGCCTGATAAGTTAGCTCCAGGCGCTGCACCGACACTTGATCAGGGCGGATCTTGAAGTCTCCCCAGTCCGCGGCATAGGGGTCGATCGTGAGCAGATCCAGATTGATCGTCAGACCACACCGACCGGCAAATGCCATTTCCGCGAGGGTCACGAACAACCCACCATCCGAACGATCGTGATAAGCGAGAACTTTGTTCTGACGACGCAAATCCGCCAGGGCCGACGCCAATGCGGGCAGTTGTGCCGCGTCATCCAAATCTGGGCATTCCGACCCGATCTGAGTGGTCACCTGCGCCAATGCAGATCCACCCAAGCGTTTTTTGCCGCCCGCCAGATCGATCAAAATCAGCACGGACTCCGGGAGGGCATGCAATTGGGGCGTCCAGGTGGGCCGGACATCCTCGAGCGGCGCAAACGCGGTGACCATCAACGAAATTGGCGATGCAACTTGATGATCCATCACCGAACCATCGACCCGCTCTTCGGTCCAGCGAGTTCGCATCGACAAGGAGTCTTTACCGACGGGTATGCCGATCTGCAGATCCCGGCACAGACTGGTGGCCGCCTCCACGGCCCGAAACAAATCACCATCGTCTTCCGGGGTGCCGCAGGCTGCCATCCAGTTTGCGGATAGCTTGACGTGAGCCAGATCTTCGACCGGCGCTGCAAGCAGGTTGGTCAGCGCTTCGGCAACTGCCATGCGGGCGGAGGCCGCGGAGTCAATGATCGCCAATGGAGTGCGCTCTCCAATCGCCAAAGCCTCACCGGCGTAACCCGTGAAATCCCGCAAACCGGTTGCACAGTCCGCAACCGGCACCTGCCAGGGGCCAACCATCGAATCGCGATGGCAAAGACCACCGACCGTTCGGTCACCGATCGTCACCAAAAAGCTCTTCGAACCGACCGCAGGCAACTGCAACACCCGCTGGATCACGTCAGCGAGACCGATACCATCCGCCTCGAGTTGCGCCACATCGACCGGGCTGAGCCCGCGACTCGATGAAACGCCCTCTCGTTGCATCCGGGGCGGGTTGCCCAGGAGCACTTCCAAGGGCAAATCGACGGGCAATGGTTCAGCACCGTCGAGCACCAGTTGCCTGGATTCGGTCGCAATGCCAACCACCGCGAAAGGACACCGCTCGCGCTCGCAAATTGCCTCGAAGAGCGGGAGTGATTGCGGGGCAATCGCAAGAACATAACGTTCCTGGGATTCGTTGCACCAGATCTCAGCGGGAGAGAGTCCGGTTTGTCCAACGGGAATTTGATCGAGGTTGAAATGCCCCCCTTTACCCGCGCCCTCAACAAGCTCTGGCAGCGCATTGGAAAGACCGCCAGCACCAACATCATGGATCGAGCGGATTGGGTTGCCTTCCCCCAGCGCACGGCAAGTATCGATGACCTCTTGGGCGCGCCGTTGCATTTCCGGATTGCCACGTTGGACGGAGTCAAAATCGAGTTCGCTGGTATTGGAACCGGATCCCATGCTTGAGGCGGCACCGCCACCGAGGCCGATCCGCATTCCGGGACCGCCCAACACGATAACGAGCGATCCGGGCGGAACATCCTGCTTGTGGGTATGAATGGCATCGATGGTCCCAACCCCGCCCGCCAGCATGATGGGTTTGTGATAGCCATAAATCCGGGACCCCACGCTTGATTCGAGCGTACGAAAGACGCCGAGCAGAGCCGGCCGGCCGAATTCGTTGTTGAACGCAGCGCCACCGATCGGTGCCTCAAGCATGATTTCGAGCGCGGAAGCGATGCGCCCGGGGGCCGCGGGCTCGTTAACTTCCCAGGGCTGCACAAACCCCGGAATTTTCAGGTTGGATACAACGTATCCGGTTAGACCAAACTTGGGTTTCGACCCGCGTCCAGTGGCCCCTTCGTCGCGTAATTCACCACCAGAACCGGTGGCCGCACCTGGGAACGGCGCAATCGCGGTTGGGTGGTTGTGGGTCTCCACTTTGAGTACCGAATGCGAAATCATCGATTCGGCAACCCAGGTACCGTCCGCTTGCGGCCGAAACCGCTCCGTCGGACCGCCTTCGAGTACTGCAGCGTTATCTGAATACGCCACAACCGTGCCCGCAGGTGCGTTGGCATGGGTGGTTCGGACCATCCCAAAAAGCGATAACGCCTGCGGTTGATGATCCAGTGCCCAACTGGCATTGAAGATCTTGTGCCGGCAATGCTCAGAATTGGCCTGAGCAAACATCATCAGTTCCACATCGGTCGGATCGCGGCCGAGGGTCCGGAATGCGCTTACGAGATAGTCAATTTCATCCGCCGAGAGCGCCAGCCCAAGTTCGTCATCAGCAAGCTTGAGCGCCCGCCGCGCTGCCTCGGGATCGGTTGCAGTCGCCACGCTGACTTGGCGCATGGGTTTGCCGGGCTGGTCGCCAAAAATAACCGATGGGTCAGGCGACTCCGTCCAGGCAAATTCGGTCATGCGGTCATGAAGCTGGGCCGATAGGGTGGTTGAGCAACCGCTCGACTTGTCTAGCGCGACTCCATCCAACCGCGAGCCAATCAGGAAATGCACTCCGCGTTCGATGCGCCTGATCCGATTGAGCCCACAGTGATGCGCGATATCGGTCGCTTTGCTAGCCCAAGGCGAAATCGTTCCGGGCCTTGGACCAACCCAGCAATCAATCCGTCCCCGCCCATCGACGCCCTGACCTGCAGACGCGCCGCTGGCTGTTCCCACCCAGCGGTCGGCAGGATGGATGGAATCGACCAGGAGACGATCTAACCCAGCGCGCTCGGTGTCATCCAGAGCACATTCAGACCAGACCCAATAGAGATGCTTAGCTGCCAAGCCCTCAATGCCGGGATCGCATGCTTTCAAGCGCTCGAGCAAGCGATTGAGCCGGAAGTCAGAAAACGCCGCGGTACCGGCAATGGTCAAAAAACTGGGCATAGCTGGGCGATCTGAGGATTAAGAATTGACGGGCTCGACCGGCAGGCCAAACCCACCACCGCCCGGTGTTTGAACGACGACGGCGTCACCCGCCTGGACCTCAGTTCGGTCGCAAGCCCCTAGGTGAAGGAGTGTTCCGTCGCGGCGCTCGATCCAGGTTTTTCCAGGCTCGCCGTTGCCCCCCCCGGCAATGCCTTGCGCGGGGTGAATCCGGCCATTTGACAGGATGGCAACGGTCATGGGCTCGAGGAAACGGATCTTACGGGTTCCGCCGTCCCCTCCTGGCCAATGTCCAGTTCCCCCGGAGCCCCGGCGGATTGAGTAACTCTCCAGGATGACTGGGAATCGCAGCTCGAGAACCTCGGGATCGGTCAAACGGGAATTGGTCATATGGGTTTGCACGACCGACGCACCTCGAAAACCGCCGACGAGACGGCCAGTTTCATCAAAACGCCCGCCCGCGCCGGCGCCGCCCGAAATCGTCTCGTAGGCCTGTACGCGGGCGTTACCAAAGGTCAGGTTGTTCATCGTCGGCTGTACGCCCGCCATGACGCCCAATGCCGCAAAGAGCGCATTGGTAATGCAGGTTGACACCTCGACATTGCCGGCGACCACGGCGGCCGGAGGTCGTGGATTGAGCATCGATCCCGGAGGAATGATCACCCGCAGTGGTCGCAAACAGCCTGCGTTCATCGGGATGTCGTCATCGACCAGGCATCGGTAAACGTAGAGCACCGCAGCCATGGTGACCGCTCCGGGCGCGTTGAAGTTACCGGGGCGCTGTTCGGAAGTACCCGTGAAATCGATCGTGGCCGTCGCGGTCGCGGCGTCGACCTTGACAGAAACTCGAATGATCGCCCCATCGTCCATGGTGACGCTGGCCTGGCCGTCACGAAGCGCTCCGATCGCGCGCGAAACCGCTGCGGCTGCATTGTCCTGGACATGCCCCATGTAAGACTGCACCGTTTCGAGGCCCCAGTGCTCGACCATCCGCAAAATTTCCTCGCGGCCTTTTTCGTTGGCTGCGACCTGGGCCTGAAGATCAGCCAGGTTTTGCTGAGGATTGCGCGCCGGATAGCGCGCTGTAGAGAGCAACTCCAGAAACTCGGATTCGCGGAGCCGTGGCGGTTGCTTTTGCCCATCCACCAACAAAAAAGGTGAAATCAGAACGCCTTCGTCCTCAATCGTCATGGAATCCGGCGGCATTGACCCGGGGGTGATGCCACCAATATCGGCGTGATGACCACGCGATGCAACCCAAAACAAGGGGGCAGTGCCACCCTCGGCAAACACCGGCGTAACCACGGTCACATCAGGCAAATGGGTTCCACCGCAGTAAGGGTCGTTGAGCACCCAGACATCGCCCGCTCGAACGCCATCTTTCTGGATGGCGTCGAGGACAGCCTCAACGCTGGCGCCCATTGAACCCAGATGAACCGGCATGTGAGGCGCGTTTGCAATCAGGTGCCCGGCACCATCAAAAAGTGCGCACGAGAAATCGAGGCGCTCTTTGATGTTGACGGACTGCGCCGTGTTTTGCAGTCGATAACCCATTTGCTCAGCGATCGACATAAACAGGTTATTGAAGACTTCCAGCATGACGGGGTCAGCTTCAGTGCCAATGACCCGCTTCGAAACTCGGGGCTCAATCCGATTCAGGATGAGATCACGCTGGGGTGACATCGTGGCGCGCCAGCCTGGATCGACGACCGTGGTCGCATTTGCCTCTACGACGACCGCGGGACCATCCACTTGCTCACCGCTGCAGAGCTGTGACCGACGACGCAGCCGCGCAGTTCGCCATTTGCCCCCTCGAGTTTGATGGGGGTCCTGAACGTAAAACGCGCACTCCGTGTCGACTGCTTCGGTGCCTGGCTCAGTTTCTGCCCCGGTGCCTGGCGCAGACGTTGGTTCCTCCTCAATCACGGAGTCTTGCACTTGGGGCGCAGCAATGGCTTCGACGGAAACCGCTTCAATGACCAAGGCGCGCTTAAATGGCGTGAAGCCAAAGCGCTTTTGATAAGCTATTTCAAAGGCTTGGGAAATCAGGTTAACAGAAGACTCGAGGTCAAGCGTCAGTGTGGAATCACTCCCCTCGCGCCTCACCTGCACACGATGCATCAAAGTGATCTGCGCCGGGTCCTCGCCCTGCGCCTCAAGATCACTGCGAGCAACAGCTGAAAGTCGTTGCGCAGTAGCGAGCGCCACCACCAATCCGTCGCCATCGAGCACTCGCTCGATTGATTCTTCGCGCATAGCGGTTTGGCTGGCCAGGCCCATGCCGTATGCGGAAAGCACGCCGGCCAGCGGATGAGCCAGTACGGTGGTCATTCCAAGCGCATCGGCAACGGCACATGCAAATTGCCCCCCGGCACCACCAAAGACCGTCAGGCAATATCCTGTGACGTCGTGGCCCCGTTGGACGGATATCTTCTTGATTGCATTCGCCATGTCCGCCACAGCGATGTCAATGAACCCCTGGGCCACCTCTTCGGCCGAATGGGGCCTGCCGGTCGCATCACTGACGCCCTTTGCAAATTCTTCGAAGCGGGCAACGACTGTGTCGCGATCGAGAGGCTGGTTTGCCTCAGGCCCAAAAACAGCCGGAAAGTGCTCGGGCAACACTCGCCCCAGGAGAACGTTGGCGTCGGTCAGCGTAAGTGGGCCCAAACGGCGATAGCAGGCTGGGCCAGGATCGGCACCCGCCGAATCAGGGCCGACGCGAAAACGCGAGCCATCGAAATGCAAAATCGACCCGCCACCTGCGGCGACCGTGTGAATGCGCAACATGGGGGCGCGTAGCCGTACTCCGGCCACTTGGGTTTCAAATTCACGCTCAAACTGACCGGCGTAATGCGACACATCGGTAGAGGTGCCGCCCATGTCAAAGCCAATCACTTTGCTGTGCCCAGCGCCTTCGGCCGTGCGCGCCATGCCCACAATACCGCCAGCAGGCCCACTCAAAATGGCGTCTTTGCCAGCAAAGGCATGCGCATCGGTCAAGCCACCAGAGGACTGCATGAACATCAATTTGACGCCCGGCATTTCGCTGGCCACTTGATCGACATAGCGACGCAAGATGGGTGACAAATAGGCATCTACTACGGTGGTGTCACCGCGACTCACAAACTTCATCAAAGGACTGGTTTGGTGCGAAGTGCTAATTTGGGTAAAGCCGATTTGACGGGCTAAGTCTGCAGCCAAGGCTTCATGTTGTTGATAGCGATAGGCATGCATGAACACAATGGCCACGCTGCGAATGCCCGCGTCAAACTGCGCCTGCAATTGAGGGTGCAGCGCCTCGACATCCAAAGGCTCAAGCACTTCACCTTGCGCCGACATGCGCTCTTGCGCTTCCACCACTGCGCTGTAAAGCAATTCGGGCAACACAATGTGCCGATCGAACAAACGTGGGCGATTTTGATAGGCAATGCGCAATGCATCGCGAAAGCCGCGCGTGGTGACCAATAAAGTGCGCTCACCTTTTCGCTCTAAAAGTGCATTGGTGGCCACCGTGGTGCCCATCTTGACGCAGCTCACCATTTTGGGGCTGACCGTCTCATGGGCTTTCAAACCTAACAAGTGCCCGCCGCATCTTTGTACTGATCTGGGTTTTCAGACAACAACTTGTGCGTGACCAAGCCACCCTCTGGCCGTTTGCCCACAATGTCGGTGAATGTGCCCCCTCGATCAATCCAGAATTGCCACAAGTTTCCAGACGGTATGCTCGCCATTGGTTTTTCCTTTAAGTCCCGCCCTAGCTTCAGCGTTTTCCCTATGCGCACTAGCGCAGAATGAACCAAGATGTTAATCCTTTCAGACTACACTTTGTGATCTGCATTGCTCGGTGGTCAATTGGGCCTTTATTTTGCTTCGCAGACAATGATATTCTTGCAACGCACCTCAACTTTTTTTACTCAA
>RFPW01000061.1 GCA_009925965.1 Betaproteobacteria bacterium | reverse complement strand
CTCGAAGATCGTCATGTGCCCGAAAAGGGCGTAATGCTGGAACACAAAACCCACATTGCGCGAGCGAACATCGGTATTGGTCGTGTCCTCGCCATGAAACAAGACACTGCCTCGATCCGGGGACTCCAGCCCCGCGATGATGCGCAAGAGCGTTGTCTTGCCGCATCCCGAGGGACCGAGCAGCGCCACCAGCTCTCCCGAGGGAATATCGAGATGGAGGTCATCGCAAGCCGTGGTGGCGCCAAAACGTTTCGTCAGATGACGGATTTCAATGCTCATAGGATGAGTCGGCCTGGTTAGGGGGAGTCCGGGGGGCCGGTCAGCGCGCTTGCATCTCGCGCTTGACTCGCTGCTCGACCAGATACTTGGCCAGCAGGCTAACGAGTGCTAGCGCAGCCAGCAGAGAGGCCACCGCAAAGGCGGCAACAAACTGATACTCGTTATACGCAATCTCAATATGCAAGGGCATCGTATTGGTCTGCCCTCGAATATGACCGCTCACCACGCTGACCGCTCCGAATTCACCCATCGCACGAGCATTGCAAAGGATCACACCGTAGAGAAGGGCCCAGCGGATATTGGGTAAGGTCACCCGCCAAAAAACCTGCCACCCATTGGCGCCCAGCACCCGAGCGGCTTCTTCCTGCTCAATACCCTGAACTTGCATCAGCGGAATGAGCTCGCGGGCGATGAACGGAAAGGTAATAAAAATCGTGGCCATCACGATCCCTGGAACGGCAAAAATCACCCGGATATCGTGGCCAACCAGCCATTCGCCCAACCATCCCTGCAGGCCAAAAACAAGTACAAAGATCAAGCCCGCAATGACTGGGCTGACCGAGAATGGCAAGTCGATCAGGGTGAGCAGCAAACTCTTGCCATGAAAATCGAACTTCGCGATGACCCAGGCCGCAGCCACCCCGAAGACGAGATTAAGCGGCACGCTGATCGCCGCAGCTAGCAGGGTAAGTCGAACGGCGGCCAGCGCGTCGGGCTCCGTAATCGCCTCGAGGGCGAGGGCCCAGCCCTTGGCAAACGCTTCAACAAACACGCTGGCCAGTGGGACCAACAAGAACACCGTCATAAAAACCCACGAAATCCCGATGAGCGTCCGTTGCACCCAAAGCGGCTCGGTCGTTGACCGGCGCATCAACGCAGGCACAAGCCCGCCCTGATGTATCGACACGAACTCACTCGCCAGACTCATAAGCCCCCCTGGCGACGACGCGACCACGCTTGCAGCAAGTTGATCAATAGCAATAAGAAGAACGAAGTCACCAGCATGACCACTGCGATCGCGGTCGCACCTGCGATGTCGTATTGCTCGAGCTTGGTGATGATGAGCAGTGGCGTGATTTCGCTGACCATCGGGATGTTCCCGGCGATAAAGATGACCGAACCGTATTCGCCAATCGCGCGCGCAAAGGCCATGGCAAAACCAGTCAACAGGGCCGGGGTCAAGATCGGAAAGACAATCCTCGAGAACGTCTGCCAGCGGTCGGCGCCGAGCGTGGCAGCGGCTTCCTCGAGTTCATGATTGAGGTCCTCGATCACGGGTTGTACCGTCCGCACCACAAAGGGGAGACCGATAAACACCAACGCGACCCACACGCCGATCGGCGTAAAGCTGACCTTAAATGGCAACCAGCGACCGATCCAGCCATTCTGGGCGTAGATCGCGGTCAGCGAAATCCCGGCAACCGCGGTCGGTAAGGCAAATGGCAGATCAACCAGAGCGTCCACGATGCGTTTGCCTGGAAACGGATAGCGCACCAGGACCCAGGCCATGATGAGCCCAAAAATCGCGTTCACCAGAGCGGCCAACAACGAAGCCCCAAACGTCAGTTGATACGACGCCATCACACGCGGTGTAGCCACCGCATCCACGAACTGGGACCACGTCAAGGCGAAGGTCTTCAGAAACGCGGCCGATAATGGGATCAGCACGATCAGACTTAAATAAGTCACCGCCATCCCAAGCGCCAGGTCAAAGCCCGGCAGGACACTATGGCGCTTTAACAGCACGCGGGCGAACATCGGCGGCGGCGATCGGCTAGCGGGACTTGGCGGCGATGATCACCTGATCATAAGTCGCTCCGTCATTGAAATGATCTTTCTGCGCTTTAGTCCAACCGCCAAAGACTTCGTCGACCGTGAATGTGTTCACTTTTGGAAAGACCTTAGCGTACTTGGCCAGAACCTTTTCGTTTCGCGGTCGCAAATGAAAGCGCGCCGCAATGTCCTGACCCATCTCGGTGTAGAGAAAATTCAGATAGGCCTCGGCCTGTTTCCGCGTACCCCGCTTATCGATCATCTGATCCACGACCGAGACGGGGTTCTCGGCCAAAATCGTACGCGACGGGTAAATCACCTCGAATCCACCTGAGAATTCGCGCTCGATCAGCGGCGCTTCGGACTCGAAGGTCACGAGCGCATCACCCAGATTGCGCTGTGCAAACGTGGTCGTCGCGCCACGCCCGCCACCGTCAAGTACCGGTACATTGGTAAACATGCGTGTCAGCAATGCCTTGGCGGCATCGGGGCTGAGGCCCGCTTTGATGCCGGCACCCCAGGCGGCCAGGTAGGTATAGCGCCCGTTTCCCGAAGTCTTTGGGTTGGGAATGATGACGCTCACGCCCGGGCGGCCGAGGTCGCTCCAATCGCGGATGTTCTTGGGATTGCCCCGGCGCACCAAGATGATCGAAAGGGACAAGCGCTTGGCCCAGTCTTGCGGAACCATCTTGGCGCGCTCGTACAGGATGTCGATGTCATTGGCCTGATTCATCGTGATGACGTCGGCCTCCAGGCCGTCGATAACACTGCGGGCCTGTCGGCTCGAACCACCATGGCTCTGATTAATCGTCAGGTCCTCGCCCGTGGTCTTCTTCCAGTGCGCGACAAAGGCCGTATTGAATTCTTTGTAGAACTCCCGCGAGACGTCATAGCTGACATTGAGCAGGGTGGTATTCGCCGCCCGAGCCGAAAAGGGGATCGACATCGCCGCAGTCATCGACACATTTACCGGAAAGGTCGCGGTCGCCCGAACGCCGCCCGCCAGTGCCGCCCGCAGCCAGGTCCGGCGCGACCGGGACACACGATCCAAGTCAGACTCAGAGTTAGAGTCAGAGTCAGAGTCCAAGGCCCGGTCTGGTGCGGGGGCGAAGCGTTTTGAGTCCATCTGGATGCTGCAAAATAAGGATTGGGGAGCTTAGTCGCGGTCATTTGTCAGGAAAAGGAACAAAAACGCGATTCCTTATGCGTGTTTGATCTAAAGGGTTTGATCTGGGTCAAACATCAATGCTCCGTTCAGCCTTGTAATAGGGTCACAACCTTCGGGAGGTGCCCCATGAAGCCCAAGACCCTCGTGATCGCCCTGGGATCGACTGCCCTTTTGGGCATCGCTACGCTGATTTTTTCGCAGCGCGACAAGCTGATGTTTCTGCTGGATCCGCCGGGGTCCCGGATCGTGCTCGTTCAGTACGTGAATGAGTCGGGTCAACAAAAGAGTCGGTTCGCAGGCTCCTTTGATTCGTTCGATGATTGCGAACAAGCCCGCGAACATCTGCCCAAAGGCGGGGGCTTCGTGCTGGGCGGCGTCTGCGTGCGCGAAACGCAATGGAAGGCCCTGAACCAGTAGCGCTAGAATAGAGTCAGGTCGCAGGGTTTTGCAGTTCATCGCAAACTCGCGAACGATCGGGAGAGACCGTCAACTGGCCATGCACAGGCCGTTGACAGCGCCGAAGGAGCAACCGCCCCGGAAACTCTCAGGCAAATAGACCGGTCGTTCGAAGCGAATCTCCGAAGAGCGGTCGGCGTAACGTCAAGCTGACCCACCGAAGGAGCAAGCGGACCGTCAGGGCGTTCTGGTCGATCAGTCGCACTAGGTCGTTCGAACGGACCGTGAATCTCTCAGGTTCCGAAACGGAGGGGGCGCGCAACATGCAATCGCATGGGCGCGTTCCCTATCGACGCTCGGAGGCCTGAGGAGTATGAAAACCATAGCCATTATTGGTGGCGGTATCACCGGCGTGACCACCGCCTACACCCTCGCCCGTCGGGGTTTTCGTGTGACCCTGTTCGAACGCCACCGCTATTCGGCGATGGAAACGTCTTTTGCCAACGGCGGACAGCTGTCGGCCTCGAACGCCGAAGTCTGGAATCACTGGTCCACCGTCTTGAAGGGCTTGAAATGGATGTTGCGCCCCGATGCACCGTTGCTGGTCAATCCGCGCCCAAGCTGGCACAAGTTGTCGTGGTTTGCCGAATTCCTGGCTGCAATCCCACGTTATGAAGTCAACACAATCGCCACCGCACGACTCGCCATTGCCGCCCGTGCACCGCTGTTGGCCTGGGCAGCCGAAGAGGGCATTGAGTTTGACTTGCGTCAGGAGGGCATCCTGCATATCTATCGCGATCGGGCCGGATTTGAACAGGCGGGGCGGGTCTCCAAACTTTTAGCGGCAGGGGGGCTCGAACGCCGCCCGGTCACGCCGGACGAGATGCGATCGATTGAACCGACCCTCGCCGGGACGTACTTCGGGGGTTACTACACCCAAAGCGATGCCACCGGAGACATTCACAAATTCACTACAGGTCTCGCGGGGGCCGCACAACGACATGGTGCGGTGTTTTTGCAGGGCTGCGACGTCGAACGTGTGCAGAGCTCAGACACCCAGGCCCATGTCACGGTGACGTGTGATGGCGCAACCCAAATCTCGAGTTTTGATGGCGTCGTGGTTTGTGCCGGTACTGCGAGCCGGGCGCTCGCGGCCCAACTCGGCGACCGGGTCAATATCTACCCCGTCAAAGGCTATTCGATCACCGTGCGTCTGGACGACATGGCCAGTCAAGCCGGGGCGCCGACCGTCAGTCTGCTCGACGATGCAACCAAACTGGTGACCAGCCGCCTTGGCCCCGACCGATTACGGGTCGCTGGAACGGCTGAATTCAACGGATTTAACCGGGACATCCGGGCCGATCGGATTCGCCCCTTGGTGGATTGGGTGGCCGAGTGTTTCCCGACCGTCAACACCCAGCAAGTCGTGCCTTGGGCGGGACTGCGGCCGATGATGCCCGACCTCCTGCCCCGAGTTGCGCAGGGGCGATCAGCCCGGGTTTTCTACAATACCGGGCACGGACACCTGGGCTGGACGCTCAGCGCGATCACCGCGCAACAGATTGGCGACCTGGTCCAAGAGTCCCTCGACAAATCGCCGGCCTTTGCTAAGGTCGCGGCTCGGGGGATTTCTGCTGGTCCGGCTAGGCCAGTGATTTCCACGATCCCTGCCACCGACCCACTTGGGAGCCACCACTGAATTTCATTCCTCCGCTCGAGCTGACCGTCTGGGTGCTGATCGCCGCGCTGTTTGGTCTGATCGTCGGCAGCTTTTTGAACGTCTTGATCGTTCGGCTGCCCCGCATGCTCGAGACCCGCTGGCAAACCGATGCCCGGGCGGTTCTTGAAGAGGCTCAGGGCAATATTCGTTTGGGGTCGTGGTCGCCCGAGTCAGCCGGCGGCCCAATCCAGCAATCATTTAACCTGGCCTGGCCCCGCTCTCACTGCCCAGCCTGCCAGGCCACCATTCGGACGAAGCATCTGGTGCCCGTGCTGTCCTGGCTCTGGTTGCGTGGCCGATGTGCCGATTGCAGCGCGTCAATTTCGATGCGCTACCCGATCGTTGAACTGCTGGGCGCGGCATCCGCCGCCCTGGCCATCGGTCACTTTGGCGCGACCACTACAGGTCTGGCGGCTGCAACGCTCTGCTTCGCGCTCATTGCGCTCACCATGATTGATCTCGAGACCCTGCTGCTGCCCGACGAGTTGACGATACCCCTGCTCTGGATCGGTCTGTTGGTCAATCTGGAGGGTCGTTTTGCGTCCCTGGACGAAGCCGTGATTGGCGCTGCGGTGGGCTATCTCGCGTTATGGGGGGTGTATCAGGGGTTTCGCCTCACAACTGGAAAAGAGGGCATGGGCTACGGCGATTTCAAACTGCTCAGCGCGCTCGGCGCGTGGTTTGGCTGGTCCCAATTACCGACGATCTTGCTACTCGCCTCCGGTGTCGGCGCTGCGGTTGGACTCGCCTTGATCTTCAGTGGTCGTCAGGGCCGGGAAGTCCCCATCCCGTTCGGCCCCTACCTGGCTGGCGCCGGGATCGTCGTTTTGTACCTGGGCGAGCCTCTCGCGCAGATCACCGGCTTTCGCTGACGGTCTGTTGTGTTGTGAACCACCGCGCACTGATCGGCCTGACCGGAGGCATTGGGAGCGGCAAATCGACCGTTGCCGATGCCTTTGCAGCGCTTGGCGCCGGCGTCGTCGATACGGATCAGGTCGCGCACCGCTTGACCGCCCCAAATGGCGACGCGATGCCTGCCATCGTTGCAGAATTTGGCCCAAGCGTCGTCGCGCCCACGGGGGCGATGGATCGATCCGCGATGCGTCGCCTCGTCTTTTCAGATCCGCTGGCCCGACGGCGCCTAGAGGCAATCCTGCATCCAATGATCGGTGCCGAAACCACCCGCGCACTCGAAGCGGTCGACGGCCCCTACCGCATCGTTGTCGTTCCCCTTTTGGTGGAAGGGCGCCATTGGCGTTCACGGGTCGATCGGGTGCTTGTGGTGGATTGCCCCAGAGCACTTCAAATCGAGCGCGTGATTCAGCGCAGTGGACTGACGCTCGAGCAAATCGAGGCCATCCTCGGCGCGCAGGCCACCCGCGAGGAACGACTCTCGCAAGCTGACGACGTCATCGACAACGCGGGTTCGCCCGCGGCACTGCCCGACCAGATCAACGCCCTCCATACCGAATACTGCCAACTGCGTGGTCGAACCTGATCCAACCCATACTTGTTCCATGACTCGGAATACCGCATTGTTGTCTTTAGAGCTATCATGAAAGCAAGCTGAATTTTTGCCGGTCGTCGGGCGTAATAGAGTTGCTTCAGTACGAATTTCCACTCAACGAACGCATTCGGACACTGCTTCGACTGGAAGATCTGTTCGGAAAATTCGAGCACTTCGTTGCGCGGCCGGATTCACTCGACCATCACGTCGCGTTGTTGTCGCTTTTCGACATCCTCGAGGTCACCGCTCGGTCGGACATTAAGTCCGACCTCATGCAGGAACTCGAACGCCAGCGCCAATCCGTCATCAGCTTTCGGGACAAGCCCGGCGTGTCCATTGAAGCACTCTCACGCGTGCTCGCAGAGATCGAACACGTCGCCAACGCTCTCGGCTCAACCGTCGGCCGGGCGGGACAATACCTGCGTGAAAACGAATGGCTCATGCAAGTACGTGGGCGCACCAATATCCCAGGTGGGGCCAACGAGTTTGACGTGCCCTCCTACCACGCCTGGCGCAACCGTCCCGCCAACACCCGCCTGCAAAATCTAGCGCAATGGTTTTTTCCTCTGAGCCCCCTGCGGGATGCCTTACGCATGACGCTGCGGCTACTGCGCGACAGCGGACAGTCCTCACATGCTGAGGCCCAAGCCGGAAGCTATCAACAACAATTGAGTGGCAAGACCTACCAGTTGTTGCAGATCCGGATCGCTGACCAGACCCCAGCCATTCCGGAACTGAGCGCCAACCGCCATATGCTGTGGCTGCGTTTTACCAGCCAGGATGGCGACCTGCGCCCGCGCGCGTTCGAGGGCAACGTCGAATTCGAGATGACGCTTTGTAATTTCTAAGCGGCTGAACTACAACAGATAGTCGTACTGAAGTGCAACCTTTTGTAGCGTTCGTTTTTTCAAAACGCTTACTTTATGAGGTACGTTTTAGCTCCCCTCAGGAGCAAAGCGTGGAAGTTAGGAAACGGGGCTTGGTGCCGGCCATCGGCAAGATCGCCAGCCTGATCAGTTGGACTCAGGACAACCTACCAGGTGGGGTTCCGTCCATCGTCTCGCAAGCGGCCTACATCGTCGCGATCCAAACGATTGAGGGCAGCCCGATTTCGCTTAAGGGGCTGATCGGATCGATTGGCTGCAGCGAGGCGGGGCTCCGAAAGCCGCTTCAGCGCCTAATTGACGAGGGATGGGTTGAAATCGTCCGCGACCAGGGCGACCAGCGAGTGCGCCGAGCCATTGCCACCGGTAAGTTGCTGGGCGCGCTGGCGGAGTTCGCGGACCGCATTGCCGAACGGGAAGCACAAGAGGCCCAATCGGAGTCGGCTTAACTGAATGGGCTAACTGAATCGGCTCAACTGCGTCAGCTCCACTCAATCGGTAAAGCGGCCAACCCGATCAGCCATCCGACCGATCGCCCCCTGGCTATAATTGCGCTCGTCACAACTTATGAGCCGTCCATGCCCGCCGCTCCCGTGCGCACGGTGAATTGCCCGACTTGCCAGCGTCCGGTTGAGTTCACGCCAACCAGTCGGTACCGACCATTTTGTTCCCAGCGCTGTCGTGAAATCGATCTGGGTGCATGGGCCAGCGAGCGCTATGCCATTGCCGAGTCGCCCCCGCCCGAAGACGATCAGGAGACGAACGTCGGATCGATGATTCGGCCTGACTTCGACCGCTAATATCGCAGCCAGGCAATGATGGGCTCGGTCGCGGGTAGCAACGGGGTCGGCAATTCGTCCGCACCCGAGCCCGGGTCCCACCACTTCAATTCTTGCCCTTCGCGACCAAACGCCTGGCCATGCCAATGACCGAGTCGGGCGTCCACACGCCGAAACCAGAGCCGGACCTGCGCGTGAGCGTAGGCATGGCGACGGATCATCCAGGGCGTGGATTGCGCAACCGCAATCCCTAACTCTTCCTGCAATTCGCGCGCGAGCGCGTCGCCAACGGATTCCCCGGCTTCAACTTTGCCGCCTGGGAACTCCCACCAACCCGCATAGGCTTTGTCTGCCGGTCGCTGAGCCAGCAGCACGTGGCCGCGCGCATCGAACAAGACGCCAACAGCCACATCGATCTCAGCCACCGTCACGGGCCTCATCTGCGCATTGACCAACCCAGTCGCGGGCAAACTGGGCTGCGACGCGGCCTGATCGTGAACCGCGCTCCAACGCAAAACGCAGGGCTGCGGTACGGGCGGCCGCATCGAGCGCCAGGCCGTGCTGGGCAAGCCAATGGGCGGCAACGTCGAGGTAAGCATCCTGACGAAAGGGATAGAACGCGACCCAAAGGCCGAAACGCTCCGAAAGCGAGACCTTTTCTTCGGTCGTGTCGCCCGGGTGAATTTCGCCGTCGTCCTGATGCCGCGCTTCAAGGTTCTCACGCATCGTCTCGGGCAGGAGATGGCGGCGATTCGAGGTGGCATAGATCAGCACATGATCTCCGGTCGAAGCGATGGAGCCGTCCAGTGCGCTCTTCATCGCCTTGTAGCCTGCCTCGCCTTGCTCAAAGGACAAATCGTCACAAAAAACAATGAACCGCTCAGAGCGTCCTCGCAGACGCTCGACGAGTTCGGGAAGGTCGGTCAGATCGTCCTTGTCGACTTCGATCAGACGCAAACCCTGACCAGCAAATTCGTGCAGGCAGGCCCGAATCAGGGAACTCTTGCCGGTCCCGCGCGCTCCGGTTAACAACACATTGTTGGCGGGCAGTCCTTCGACAAAATGACGGGTATTGCGCACGACCAACCGCTTGGCTTCATCGGCTTGGCGGATGTCATCCAAGGTAATTTTCGCCACCTGCATGACCGGTTCGAGTGCCCCAAAGCGGCCGAAAATGGACTGCTGGCGCCGCCACCGAAACGCGATCGACGCGTTCCAATCAGGTTCGCGTGGCGCGGGCAACAGGGGCTCCAGGCGCTCGAGCAGGCGCTCAAGACGCGCGGAGACGTTCGATGATGCGTCCAATACAACCTTGGTCGATCCTTGAGCACTCATGAGCGGTAATCTGCGTTGATCGACACGTAGTCATGCGAAAGATCGCAAGTCCAGACGGTCGTCGCCGCCTGCCCACGCCCGAGGGAGACGCGAATCGTAATTTCGGCTTGACGCATCACGCGCTGGCCGTCTTCTTCGCGATAGTGCGGATCGCGACCGCCCCCTTGGGCAACCCGGACGCTATCGAGCCAGACATCGACCGAGCGGACATCGAGGTCTTCGATCCCGGCATAGCCGATCGCGGCCAGGATGCGACCCAGATTCGGATCTGACGCAAAAAAGGCCGTCTTGACCAGCGGCGAATGCGCAATCGCATACGCGACTTGCGCCGCCTCGGCCGCGGTTGCGGCGGCCTCGACCTGGATCGTCATGAATTTGGTTGCCCCCTCACCGTCGCGCACGATGGCTTGCGCCAATTCGAGTGCTACTTCGGTCATCAAGGCGCGCAATTGCTGGGCTTCCGCGCTCGCGCCGTCGCTGATGCGCAAAGCACCCGCGCCAGTGGCGATCGTCATGAAGCTGTCGTTGGTCGACATGTCACCATCGATCGTGATGCGATTAAAGCTGGCGTCTGCGATCTCGCGAACCCAGCGGGCCAGAAGCGTCTGAGGCACTGCCGCGTCGGTGGCCATAAAACCCAGC
>RFPW01000007.1 GCA_009925965.1 Betaproteobacteria bacterium | reverse complement strand
GGTGCCCACATCGGCTGCGAGACCAGCCATTGCGGCGCCTGCACCGTGGACATCGATGGTCACTCAGTGAAGGCCTGCACCCATCTTGCAGTGCAATGTGAAGGTTCAGACGTACTGACCGTCGAAGGCCTCGCCAACGCGGGTGTTCTGCATGCGGTTCAGGAAGGTTTCTATAAAGAGCACGGATTGCAATGCGGGTTCTGTACGCCCGGGATGCTCGTGCGTGCCTATCGCTTCCTACACGAAAATCCGAACCCAACCGAAGACGAAATCCGCCACGGCATGAGTGGAAACCTCTGTCGCTGTACGGGTTATCAGAACATCATCAAGGCCGTGCAGTACGCCGCCCGTCAACTTCAACAAGCCGCTGTCGCGCACAAGGAGGCCGCATGAACGCTCCAACCGACCCCACTCTGCTCGAGCGCACCTCGGCCCTGCAGGGCATGGGCGACAGCCGCCTTCGCAAAGAAGACGCTCGCTTCATCCAGGGTAAGGGCAATTATGTCGATGACATCAAGATGGCCGGCATGCTGCACATGGACATCGTGCGCTCACCCTACGCGCACGCTCGCATCCGCAGTATCGACAAGTCCGAAGCGCTTAAGATCCCCGGTGTCATTGCCGTCTTGACCGCCGATGATCTCAAGCCCCTCAAGTTGCACTGGATGCCAACCTTGGCCGGCGATGTGGCGGCCGTTCTGGCGGACGAAAAAGTTCACTTCCAGATGCAGGAAGTTGCCGTCGTGATCGCTGAAGATCGCTATGCGGCCGCCGATGGGGTTGAAGCCGTCATCGTGGAATACGAAGAACTCCCGGTGGTGATCGATCCGTTCGAAGCCCTCAAGCCCGATGCACCGGTCCTGCGGGAAGACCTTGCCGGCAAGACATCCGGCGCACATGGGCCGCGCGAGCACCACAATCACATCTTCACCTGGGATGCGGGTGACAAAGACGCCGCCGACGCTGCATTCGCGGCTGCACCGGTCACCGTCAAGGAACACATCTTTTATCCCCGGGTGCATCCTTGCCCGCTCGAAACCTGCGGTTGCGTCGCGAGCTTCGATCCCATCCGCGGCGAACTCACCACCTACATTACCTCGCAGGCACCGCACGTCGTGCGCACCGTGGTTTCCCTACTTTCTGGCATCCCTGAGAGCAAGGTCCGGATCATCAGCCCGGATATCGGCGGCGGCTTTGGCAACAAAGTGGGTATCTATCCCGGCTATGTTTGCGCGATCGTGTCGTCGATCGTTTTGGGCAAACCCGTCAAGTGGGTTGAGGACCGGATTGAAAACATTTCGTCAACGGCGTTTGCCCGCGATTACCACATGGACGGCGAGCTCGCAGCGACGGCCGACGGCAAGATCACTGGCCTGCGGGTCAACGTGGTTGCGGATCATGGCGCCTTTGATGCCTGCGCCGATCCGACGAAGTTCCCAGCCGGACTGTTCCACATTGTTTCGGGTTCGTATGACATCCCGGCCGCTCATGCGAGCGTCAAGGGCGTCTATACCAACAAGGCTCCGGGCGGTGTGGCCTATCGTTGTTCGTTCCGCGTCACCGAGGCCGTCTACCTGATCGAGCGAATGGTCGACGTATTGGCGCAAAAGCTCAATATCGATAAAGCGGAAATCCGCGAGCGCAACTTCATCCGCAAAGAACAGTTCCCCTACACCAGTGCGTTCGGTTTTGAGTACGACTCAGGCGATTACCACACCGCTCTGCACAAGGTGCTGAACGCATGTGATTACAAGGGACTGCGCGAAGAACAAGCCGCTAAGCGGGCAGATCCAAACTGCCCGACCCTGATGGGGATCGGCCTGGTCAGCTTCACCGAGGTGGTCGGCGCGGGTCCTTCCAAAATGTGCGACATCCTTGGCGTTGGTATGTTCGACAGCTGTGAAATCCGGGTGCACCCCACCGGGAGCGCATTGGCTCGCATGGGAACGATCACCCAGGGCCAGGGTCATCAAACCACCTATGCCCAGATCATCGCCACCGAATTGGGGATCCCTAGCGAAGTGATCCAGGTTGAAGAGGGCGACACGTCGACGGCGCCCTACGGACTCGGAACGTATGGCAGCCGCTCAACCCCGGTCGCGGGTGCGGCGATTGCAATGGCAGCTCGCAAGATTCACGCAAAGGCGCGCAAGATCGCAGCGCATTTACTGGAAGTGAACGAGAACGACCTTGATTGGGAAATCGATCGTTTCAATGTCAAGGGTGACCCGACAAAACACAAGACGATGAAGGACATCGCCTGGTCGGCGTACAACAACGTCCCCGCCGGACTTGAGCCAGGCCTCGAGGCGGTGCATTACTACGACCCGCCGAATTTCACCTTCCCGTTTGGCATCTACCTGTGTGTCGTTGACATTGATCGCGGGACTGGCGAGACCAAGGTCCGCCGCTTTTATGCACTTGATGATTGCGGCACACGGATCAACCCGATGATCATCGAGGGACAGATCCATGGTGGGTTGACCGAGGGCTATGCGGTCGCAATGGGCCAGCAGATGCCGTTTGATGCGCAAGGCAACCTGCTGGGGAATACCTTGATGGATTATTTCCTCCCGACGGCAGTCGAAACCCCACATTGGGAAACCGACCATACCGTCACCCCGAGCCCGCACCACCCCATTGGTGCCAAAGGCGTGGCGGAGTCCCCCCACGTCGGATCGATCCCGACGTTTACCTCGGCGGTGGTCGACGCATTTGCGCATCTGGGCGTCACCAACATGACCATGCCGCACAATGCCTATCGCGTTTGGCAGCAACTTAAAGCCTCTGGCGTCGCGCTGTAAATGGAAGTCAAACTCGAAAAGCGGTACCCGCTGAACGCGAGCGTCGCCCAGGCGTGGGCGGTGCTCTCTGACATCCGGGCAACCGCCGCCTGCATGCCAGGTGCCACCATCACCGAACAACTTGACGACACCCATTTCAAGGGAACGGTGAAGTCTAAGGTGGGTCCCGCGACCATGAACTTCGGTGGTGACATCGAAGTCCTTGCGCTCGATGCGGCGACCTATTCGATGCAGATGCTGGGCAAGGGCGCGGATCGATCCGGCTCATCGGCGTCGATGAATCTGTCCTCGCAGATTGTGGCCGGCGACTCGCCCGGAACCTCGGTCCTGGTCGGCAATGCAACGGTCATCGTCAGCGGTAAGTTGGCCCAGTTTGGAAGCCGTCTTCTGGTGCCAGTCTCCGAGGCCATTCTTGGTCAGTTCGCGGGGCATTTCGAGACGGCGGCTGCAGCTGTGCCGGTCGCTGCTCCGACTGCGGATACAGCGGCATCAGAGGTGCCGCCCAGCCCAGCGGCAATATCCGAGGAAGCACCAGCCACAGATGGGCGTGCGATGGGCGCTGAGACCGCCAGTCACCCGGTCGAGCATAAAGCACCCACCCCCGTGCCCGCACCTTCCACATTGACCCCGGTAGCGGCACCAAAGCCGGCGGGCGAGTTGAACGCATTGGCCCTGCTTTGGATCCTGATCAAAGGGTGGTTCGCCGGTCTGTTCGGCAAGAAATCTTGACTTCAGCGGGTCCGACGGCCGTCGCAGTATCACCAACCGCGGCCCTGCGCGAAAGCCTTCACCGAGCCGGTTATATCGCTGATGAGGACCTGAGTACTGCGCTCTGGCTTGCGGGAGAATTGGAGCGCCCGCTCCTGATCGAAGGCGACGCTGGTGTTGGAAAGACGGCGTTGGCACTCGCGCTGGCGAGTTCGCAGGGGCGCGAACTCGTTCGATTGCAATGCCACGAAGGCATCGATCTGGCTCAGGCCGCCTATGAGTGGAACTACGGCCGTCAATTACTCGCCATTCGGCTGGGCGAACACTCGGACCGCGTACTGTCGGAGAGCGACCTCTTTTCGCGCGACTACCTGCTGGAGCGGCCTCTTCTCAAAGCCATTACCAGCGCGCAGCCCTGCGTCTTGCTCATTGACGAAATTGATCGTTCGGACGAAGCATTCGAAGCCTTTCTGCTTGAGATTTTGGCCGACTATCAGATCACCGTCCCCGAACTCGGGACCCTGCGGGCGCGCCACGTCCCACAGGTCATTCTGACCAGCAACGGCACGCGCGAACTCAGCGACGCATTGCGTCGTCGCTGCTTGTATCACTGGCTTGATTATCCGAATCTAGCCCGCGAAATTGACATCGTGCGGACCACACTTCCTGAGGCAGAGAGTCGTCTGATCGAGCAAGCGGTCGGATTCGTTCAGCGTCTCCGCCGGGAAGACCTCGGCAAGACGCCAGGGGTTGCCGAGACCCTTGACTGGGTTCGGGCGCTTCATCGTTTGCAACTAAAGGCCTTGCCCGAGGACCCCGAGGGTCTGATGGCCACTTTAGGATGTCTGCTGAAGACCCGCGAAGATCGCTTCCAGATGGAACCCCGGCAAATCCAGAGACTCCTCGCCGGGCGTCGCGAGGGCACGGCCGCAGGAACAACGACTGGGGTTGCGGGTCATTCCAGCGATTGAAGCGACGGGGTCCATGGCCAACCCGATCGGAGCCATTGCGGGCTTTGCCCAACTCCTGAGGGAAGATGGGCTGAAGGTCGGCATCGCGGAACAGCAGTCAATGGTCCTCGCGGCGCTGGCACTTCCGTTGGCACAAACCCGACAAATCAGTCCCGCCTGGCGTGCAATCGCCTGTCAGAGTCCTCGAGACTGGAAGCGCTGGCCAGAGCTCTTTGACCGCTACTGGCATCCTGATCGGGTTCGCGGGACCATCCGTAGCAGCGGTCTCGCTCGTCCCACCCGCGACCTTCGACAGGTGGTGCAATCGCTGCAGGAACAACTGGGCGCCGACCCGTCATCAAACACACGAAAAGCCCGTGACACCGCTGTCAACGATGCTGTCAATTCGACGGGCGAGGCGATGGACGCTGGCGCGGACAGAGCCTTTGGCGGAGCAAGCCGCACAGACCCCTTGCATGATCGATCGGCGACGCAATGGCTCCCTCAGGACCTGAGCCAACTCGAAACACTGGCCGAACGTATCGCGCGCCGCCTGATGCGGCGATTGACGAGGCGCTGGCGAAGCCACCCCAGGGGTCGACGGCTTGATCTTCGACGTACCCTCCGCACCAGCCTTGCCACCGGTGGCGTGCCGTTGCAACCGTCCTGGCGTCGGGTTCGCCGGGAACGCCCCAAGGTGTTTGTTCTCGTCGATGTCAGCCGATCCATGGAAACCCACGCCCAGTTATTTCTTCGAATCGCAAGAGCTTTGGTGCTTGCGCTGGATGCTCGGGTCTTCGTCTTTCATACCCGATTGGCCGAGGTGACACCCCTGCTTGAACGGGACTCACCGAACGTGCAGGAGAAGATCAACGCCGTAACCGCGGGGTTTGGCGGCGGAACTCGAATCGCAACCAGCCTGGCAGACTTTCACCGAGTCCACGCCCGTGCTCAGTTGGGGCGCGCCAGCCGAGTCTGGATTTTCTCGGATGGATTCGATGCCGATGAACCGCACCGAATGCAGGAAGAGCTGCGGGCAATCCAGCAGCGTGGTGCGCGTATTCTATGGTTCTATCCCGGGGCCACGATTCCGGCATCGACCGCCATGAACGAAGCCCGCCATCAGATTGAAGCATTCCACCGCCTCAATAGCCTTCGCGATCTGAGCGAGATCGCCGCAACGCTTTTTTGAATGATCGGACACCCAGATGAACGCACGCCAAGTACTCGAAGCCGCCCAGCGACTTCAACAAAACGATCAAGCCTTCGCGCTGGTGAGCGTTTTGCGGGTCGAGGCCCCCGCCTCGGCCAGACCGGGTGACAAAGCCGTTGTAACCGCTGATGGAATCATCCATGGCTGGATCGGTGGTGGCTGCGCGCAACCCGCTGTCTTGCGCACGGTCCGGGAAGCACTCGCGGATGGACGGTCCCGAGTCATTCGAATAGCCCCGGCGGACGCCGAAAAAACTGACCAGTCGGAAACGTCTATCGATTCGAAACGCAGACTAGAAGACGTTCTTGAGTTCGGAATGACATGTCATTCCGGCGGAATCCTGGAACTCTTTGTTGATCCGATCGTCGCACGGACCCAACTCACAATCATCGGTGACACCCCCCTCGCAGCGGCACTGTGCGAACTAGCGCCCCGAGTTGGCCTGCCGGTAACCGTCATCGCCCATCACGCCGATCCCGGGCGCTTCCCGGCCGCAGATCGGGTGTTAACCGATGACGAGGACGGGCCTGGCATCGCCCGTCAACAACCAACCCTGGATGGATGTTTCATTGTCGTCGCGACCCAAGGCCGACGCGATCTTCAAGGCTTGCGACTGGCCTTGAGCTTACCGGGTCGCCAGACCTTTTTTGTTGCGAGTGCCCGCAAAGCCCAGGTGCTCAAAGCCGCGCTCAAGGAAGCTGGCGAGGCGCCCGATCAGGTTGACGCAATCGTTGCACCGGCCGGCCAGCTGCTGGGCGCCCAGACCCCCGAAGAAATCGCGCTATCTGTGCTGGCGGCGGTCGTTGCAGCCCGGCGCGGGCAGACAATGCCGCCCTCTTACACCCCTCGTTCGCCGAGCAGTCCCGAACCGCAGGTTGAACGCCAGGTTGAACGCCAGATCGAGAGCCAAATCGAGAGCCAGATCGAGCGACCGGCTGAAATCGCGCCCCCGGCCCGTGCGGGCGGCAGTTGTTGCGGGAGCTAGAACGATGGGGTGTTTACTCAAAGGTGGCGGAGGACTTTACAGTCGCGTCGTGATTGGCGCGGTGTTACTCGCCGCGGGCAGTGGATCACGGATGGGTAACCGTCCCAAATCTCTGATCGAACTGGGTGGCGTGTCGCTGATCCGGCGTCAATTGATCGCCCTCTCAGGTGCGGGCGTCGACGAGGTCGTAGTCGTCCTTGGTCATCATGCGAAAGAGATCGAACCCGTGATTCAGACCTTCCCCGTTACGATCGTTTACAACCCCGACCCTGACCAGGGTCAGGTTTCATCACAGCGCATCGGATTGGCCGCTCTTGGGGGCAAACTGGATGCCGTGATTGTGGCCCTTGCGGATCAACCCTTGTTAAATTCACAAGACATCACAGATCTGATCAGTGCCTTCAAAAAACGCCCAGAGACCAGTCAGGTCGTGTTCCCCTTCGTCGATGGCGAACGAGGTAACCCGGTGATCTTCGACCAAGGCGTACGCGAACAGATTCTTGAAAGTGATTTAAATATTGGCTGTCGGCAGTGGCAGTCGAATCATCCGGAGTTCGTATCGCCATTCATTACTGGCAACCGACGCTACCGTGTCGACCTCGACACCGAGGAGGACATTGAGCGATTCGAGCGCGAGACCGGGCATCAACTCAAATGGCCCTAGACCCCGGATTTCACGGTCTCTGGCCGACCCCGATTGGGCTCTACCGGTTGCCCGATGCGGAGAAGATCAATGCCGTCCTTGCCCGGGCCCTGCAAGCGATCCGCCTGAGCCAATCTGCCGTCCGGGGTGCCGATCTACATGCACCCTTCTTCGCGAGTGATGACGATCTCATGCGCCGACTGCAGATCGATGAGGGCCGGCAGCTAGTGAGATTTTTAGTCGAGTCCCTGAAGCAAACGGTGACACGAGCCAATCAGGCGGCCTGGGGGCCGTCCCGCCGATCGATGCGGATCGTGCTCGAAGGCCTGTGGTTCCAGTGCAGTCGTGCGGGTGCGTTTCATGATCTCCACACCCATGGCAACTGTTCCTGGTCCGGGGTCTATATCGTCCAAATCGATGATACGACGATACGGTCTACGCACCCCACCTATGGTTCAGCGAACGGGGTCACGCGCTTTATTGGGCCTTCTTTCGGTCATCTAGGGGGCGCGCACGTTGATTTGGGGAATGCCTATTTGCAACCACCCCACATGGATATTGAACCGATCCCCGGGCAACTCGTTGTCTTTCCCGCCTCGCTCCCGCATCAGGCCCTCCCCTATGACGGCGCACTTGATCGGATCATCATTTCATTCAATGCCAGTATCCATTCTGAAAGCGGTAACGATCAATTACACGCCTATGGGGCTGGCATGCTTGAGATGACCTGAGCGACCGCCGCGGTCAATCGCTTGGCATAGGGGACGTGCAAGAATTCATTTGGGCCATGCGCATTGGATTGAGGTCCCAAGACCCCACAGACCATCATCTGCGCTGTCGGAAAACCCTCGCTCAGCATGGCCATCAGCGGAATCGATCCACCCTGACCGATATGCCCGATGGGCGCACCAAATTGCGCAAGACTGGCCTCATTAAGCGCGGCCTCGAACCACGGCGTTGTTGCGGGTGCGTTCCATCCGCTTGACGCACCGTCGATATGGAACGTGACCCGAGCCTGGTAGGGCGCGTTGTCTTCGAGCAGCGCCTTAAGATCTTGAACGGCTTGGGCGGCATCCACCAGCGGGGGCAAGCGCAGGCTGAGTTTGAAGGCCGTATAGGGTCGCAGTACATTCCCGGCATCGGCGAGCGCAGGAAACCCCTCAGCGCCGGTCACGCTCAGCGCTGGCATCCAGGTCCTGCGCAGCAACCCTTCGGTCGGATCAGTCGTCGTTGGCAACGAAACCAGATCGGACCCCCCGCAATTGTGATGCGCCCACGGAAAGCGTTTATAGATGAGGTCACCCAGGAGCGCGGCAGCCGCCGCGGCCTGCGCGACTCGGGTCGGAGGGATCTCGCAATAGAACTGAGACGGGAGCAGTCGCCCGGTTGCACTGTCCTCCAAACGGTCGAGCACATGACGCAGGATTCGAAAACTCGACGGAACCAACCCCGAAGCGTCACCCGAGTGCACGCCCTCAGTCAGGATCTCGACTTTGAGAACACCTGTTGCCATGCCCCGTAAACTGGTTGTCAACCAGAGTTGATCGTAGTTGCCCGCGCCACTATCAAGGCAAACCACGAGTTCAACGGTACCCAGACGATCGCCAAGGGCGTCGATTGTCGGTAACAAATCAGGCGAACCGCTTTCTTCGCTCGTTTCGATCAGGCCGACGATTCGCGGATGCGACAAACCCTGGCGCTTTAGTGCCTGCAAGGCGGTAATGCTCGCGTAAACGGCATAGCCATCATCCGCGCTGCCACGACCGTATAACAACCCGTCAAGATATGCGGGCGTCCAAGGGCCCAGCCCAGCTCGCCACCCGCTGAACTCGGGCTGCTTGTCCAGGTGCCCGTACATCAGCACGGTTGGGTCGCTGGTGCCTTGCGGTCGGGTCGACGGCACTTCAAAGAACAGGACTGGGGTCCGACCAGGCAATCGAACGATCTCGAGGGTCAGACCCGGCACGCGCTGCGCGATAATCCAGTCGGCTGCCCGTTGCACAACGAGATCGAGCAGTCCGGTTTGAGCCCAGTCGGCGTCGAAGGCAGGTGACTTGGCCGGTATTTCGACATACTCGGTCAGTTGCCCAACCAGATCCTCGTCCCAAACGCGACTCACATCGTCGATCAGACGCTTCGGGTCAATGACGATTTCGGATTCACCCATCTAATAGCCCCCTTGTTCAACCTGTTCGAAATGCTCGAAACGATGGCCCGCCAAACCCCGCGCTTGCCGTCGCCACAGACTCCGACTAGATTGCCAGAATTGATCAAACAACTCATCGAAGATACGACGAAGGGAGCTTGAACCGAAATGGTGTTAGCGAAAAGACTGATAGCGGCCGTGGCCGCGTTCGCGGCGTTCGCGCTTTCACCCGCCGATGCGCAGACCTTGCGATGGGCGTCGCAGGGCGATCCGCAAACCATGGATCCACATTCGCAAAACGAATCCATGACCAACATGATGAACGGCCAGGTCTACGAAAAACTCACGACCCGAGACCGCTCGTTGGCAATTAAGCCATCGCTTGCGACCGAATGGCAGCAAGTCAGCCCCCTTTTATGGCGATTCAAGCTTCGCCCAAACGTGAAATTTCATGATGGCGCCCCCTTTGGCGCAGATGACGTCGTGTTCTCGATCAATCGCGCCAAAGAGCCCACTTCGGGGATCGCCGCCTATGCAACGATGCTCGGTGACCCGAGAAAAATTGACAACCTAACCGTTGAATTTCACTTGCAGTCGGTCAACCCGATTTTCCTCCAGCACCTCGACTCGATCTTCATCCTGAACAAAGCCTGGGCCGAAAAATATCGGGTAACCAAGCCGCTCGACTTCAAGAACAAAGAAGAGAGTCACGCTTCCTTAAACGCAAACGGCACCGGTCCCTATCAGCTGATATCGCGCGCACCGGGCGTCAAGACGGTCTACAAGCGCAATCCAAACTGGTGGGGGAAATTTGAAGGAAACGTTCAGGACGTTGTCTTCACGCCGATTTCAAATGACGCAACGCGGGTATCTGCTCTTCTGTCGGGAGACATTGACTTCGTACTCGACCCGGCGCCGCGAGATCTGCCGAGACTGCGGAACACCTCCGGGATCAAGATCCTAGAGGGTCCGGAAAATCGGGTGATCTTCATTGGCATGGACCAAGGCCGTGACAAGCTGTTGTACGGAAACGTCGCCGGTGACAAGAACCCATTCAAAGATCTTCGAGTCCGTCAGGCGCTCTACCAGGCGGTCGATATCGAAACCATGAAGACCAAGCTGATGAACAATCAGGCGATACCGACTGGCGCCTTGACCCCCTCACCGCTGGCCTACTACAACGACCCTCAGTTTGAGAAGCGTCTTCCATTTGACATCGCCCGAGCCCGCGCACTGATGGCTGAGGCTGGCTACGCCGATGGGTTTGAAGTGACACTGGACTGCCCCAACAACCGTTATATCAACGATGAAGAAATCTGCATTGCGCTTGCCAGCATGTGGGCCCAACTCAAGGTCAAAGTCAAGGTCAACGCCATGCCGCGGGCTACTTACTTCGCAAAAATGGACAAGACCGATACCAGCATGTACATGCTGGGATGGGGCGGCTCAGTCACCGATGCCGAGACGACGCTCACGCCGGTTATGCGCAACCGGGCCGACAAGGGCATCGGCTTTTACAACTATGGCAGTGTCAAAAATGACAAGTTTGACGCAATGGCTGCCGCTTCGAGTTCAGAAGCAGACCCCCGCAAACGTGAAGATCTCGTCAAGAGCGCACTGCGCGAGTACTCGAGTCAGGTGCACTTGATCCCGCTCCACCGACAAATTATCGCCTGGGCCGCACGCAACTCCGTCGAAGCGACTCACCGATCCGACAACTGGCTGGAATTGTCCTGGGTGACCGTTCGCTGATCCTCGCTCGGTTTCATTCGAAAACTGACCCACCCAAACAAAGCCCAGGTCACCGACTGAATCACTGCCAGGACCCGATCAAAGAGCGTGAATGCTGGGTGAGACAGAAAGAAAGCCGTAAACCCCCAGTCGATCAGGATGCCAATCCCCACCAAACCCTTGCCAAGGCGAAGCCGGCGCCGAAACAGGGTGTAACGAATGGCCATCAGCAAGCCGAAATCGGGGACCAGAGCGATCAATGATTGACCGATTGGTTGCCCCCCCGCAAGCGAGCACAGATACAAAAAACAGAGCAGATAGAAGAGCTGGTTGCTCCGCTGTTGGAAAAAAGCCCCCATCGCATCCCTCAAGGTAGTGTCAACAGGTCCCATGCTCGACGGCGACTCATTGTGCGGTGCCGTCCAACTCTAATTAGCCGCCAGCGACCAGCCCAAAGGACCCGTTGACGCACTGCACCAACCCCCCGTTGTAACTCCTGCCCCAAGATCCGGTCAGACCTAGACCCAATGGTTTAGCGATCCGCAACGGATGACCTTTAACGACTAGGGCAGGAAATGATGGATTTTCGCAGAACACTGGTTGCCGCAGGCTTGCTTTGTTGCATTGGGGGAGCAGGCGCTACTACCAAGACCAGCACGTTCGCTGTAACAGCAACGGTTGTTGCCAATTGTTTGATCAATTCAGCCAGCGCAATGACCTTCGGAACCTATACGGCCGGCACGGGCAATGTAGACCGAACGTCCTCGATCGTTCTTCGGTGTAGTAATACAACCGCTTACGGGATCGGACTTGACGCTGGCACCGGGGTTGGCAGTACGCTCGCGCAGCGCAAGATGACCATCGGCGCAGGTGGTACGAATAATGAGGTCAATTACAACCTCTATACGGATGCGGCGCGGACGGTTCTGTGGGCCAATGCTGTAACTGCTGCGACTGCCGCTGGCAACCAGGGCGGCACTGGCACAGGCCTGGGGAATACGGCAACGCACACTGTCTATGGTCGCCTGGTCGATGACTCGACCAGTCAAGCAGCCACGCCATCGGCGCTCTACGCATCGACGGTCACCTTGACGGTGAATTACTGATGAAGGCGCTCATGGAACGGGTCCATACCCAACGCCTGGAGCAGATCCGGTCGCGTCGCTATTTTCGTCTCCAGCAGCGCTCGCTACTCGCCTGCACGCTGACGATTCTTTTGAATGGATCTGCATTTGCAGCTAATTTTGGCGTCTCGCCACTGCGGGTTGAATTGTCGGATCGTCAGCTTTCGGGAGCGCTGACCCTGCGCAATGAAGGCATCGAGCCCGCAGTTGTGCAGGTTCAGGTCATGAAATGGAGTCAAATAGACGGTCGTGACCACTACGCGCCAACCACCGAGGTCCTGGCAACCCCGCCGGTGTTCACCATCAAGAACGGAGCTGCCCAGATCATCCGGATTGGCATGCGTCGCGGACTCGACCCTGACCAGGAATTGAGTTACCGGATCTTTCTGCAAGAGGTTCCGATGCCACCACGCGAGGGCGATGCAGGGGCCAAGATCGCGCTGCGCATCGGTCTCCCGGTGTTTGTTTCGCCCCTTGCGGTGCGGAGGATGGACATTCGATGGGATCTGGTGAAGTCCGACCCCAAGGGGATGACGGTCAGGGCGACCAATGCAGGCAATGTCCACAGCCAGATTCTCGGCTTTAAGGTTCGCGATGCCTCTCATCCCAACGCATCAAGCACCCAGGATGCGGCCTACCTGCTTCCCGGGCAATCGCGGGAATGGACACTGACGGGACCACCGCAGATGGGACCAGATCAGATCCATCTCGATTTAAAAACCGACCAGGGTGAACAGCGCGTTGCCGTCAACAGTCTCAAAATTGAACATGCGGGGATGTGAAACGACTTGCCGGCATCCTGGCCACGCTCTGCTGCGTGGGCCCAGGCTGGCAATTGGCTACCGCGGCTTCAGCCACCGAAGAACTGCTGGTGGCCGCGGAGCTCAATCAGCAAACCTCGCCTGACGATGTCCTGATCCGACGCTCAGGATGGCCGGCTCTGTATTGGCGAAGAGCAACTCAAGCGCTGGCGACTAAAACGGCCACCAGGACACTGCGAGGGACTGAATGGCGAGTCGTTTTACCAACTGTCATCAATCACCGGCCTTCAATGGACGCTCGACGAGCAGGCCCTCACGCTAAAGCTTCAAGCACCAGCGCAGGCGTTCGAGGGTTACACGCTCAAAACGAATCAACCCGTTAACCCGCGGCCACAACCGTCATCGTTAGGGGCCTTTCTAAACTACGACCTGATGGCTCAGAAGGCTGATGCGGGGTCCAGAATCCAGAAGTCGGGCCTCTTTGAGCTGGGGGTTTTCGGGGGTGATCACGGCGTCCTGACCCAGTCACTACTCTCGGGCACACGTCTCGAAAGTACCTGGACACGGGACTCGCCCGAGTCTCGAACCACCTGGCGCGTGGGTGACGCCATTACCCGTTCGGCCAGTGGCTGGGGACGTTCCGTCAGGTTTGGGGGCATTCAGTTTGCGACCAATGCGGCAACCCAACCCTATACCAACTACTACCCAACGCAGACCATCCGCGGGGAAGCGATCATGCCGTCCACAGTCGATGTCATGATGAATAACAAACTCGTTTCGAGTCATGATGTTCCGCCAGGTCCCTTTGCACTCAATGAACTCACCACGCTAAGTGGAGGCGGCGCGATGCAAGTCATCGTGCGCGATCTGCTGGGTCGCGAGCGAGTGGTCTCCCAACCTTACTACGCCAGCCCAACCGCATTGGCTCAGGGGGTCGAGGAATACGCCTATGAGGCAGGCGCGGTGCGCGAGGACTTCGGTCTTGCCAACAATCATTATGGTCGGCACCTACTTGCGGGAACGTACCGACGAGGAATCAGTAACCAATTCACCGGCGAAGTCCATGCGGAGGCGGTGCCAGGTCAACAGGCCACCCTTGGCGTTGGCGGAACGTTTCTTAATTCCAAATCGACCACGTTCGGCGGTTTGATCCACCTGAACGGCGCTCGGAGTCGATCCGGACAGGGCGATGGCCAAATGATTGGATTTGGCCTCGAGCGGAATCTGGTTGGAGGTTTTGGCTTCTCGGCATCCGCCCAACGCAGCAGCGCCCTCTTTACGCAACTCGGATTGGGACCCAATGAACTCGCTCCAAGACAAATTCGATCAGCCTCGCTGAGCTACTTCGGCGGTCGCTATGGATCAATCAATTTGGGCGTCATCGCCCGTGAAACCCAGAGCCACGAGCGCTCCGAGTTACTCTCGGCGAACTACCAACTAAACATCCAGAACCGGGCCACCCTCAGCGTTTCTGCGGTTGCAAATATGGCTGGCGCCAACACGCGCGGCCTTTTTTTCCTTCTGGCGATTCCGCTTGGGGGACGGGTGAGTAGCGCGATTTCAGCGCAACGTTCCAGCGGTGACTCGCGAAGCACTCAGGAGTTCGCGATGCAAGCGCAACAAAATCCTGCGCCGGGAGATGGCTTGGGATGGCAAGTCAGAACGACAAGTCAAGGCGCACAGCAGGCCGGAGCTGTGCTTGATCGTCACGATGGAACCTACCGAGTCGATCTCGCCCGCTCGGCATCGCAGGACCTCTCGGTGCGTGCGGTCGCATCCGGTGGTCTAGCCTTGATCGGCGGCTCACTGCAACGGGGATCCCGAATTAACGATAGCTTCGCGCTGGTTCAAATGCCTGATTACCCCGGAGTCAGGGTTTACGCCGATAACCAGCCAGTTGGGCGAACCGACGAACGAGGCAACGCCTTCATCCCCAGGCTGCGATCGTACGAAATCAACCGGATCGGCGTGAATCAACTCGACCTGCCTCTCGATGCAAAGGTAGATGCCGTCACGGTCAATGCCACCCCGTATTACCGCAGCGGAATCGTCGTTCGCTTTCCAGTTACTGAATCGAAAGGTGCAACGATTCATCTACTTTTTGACGATGAGCTACCCGCGCCGGTAGGGGCAACCTTCTTGCTCAATCAGCAAACCGAGCCGTTCACTGTCGTGATGGATGGGATGGCTTATCTCACGGGCCTTGCTCGCAAAAACGAACTCGACTTGTCATGGCGCGGCCAACACTGCCGGATTCCGGTCTCCGTGCCGGTCTCAAATGACCCCCTACCTGATCTGGGAACCTTTTACTGTCGGGGTGTTGCACGATGAAAACAGAAGACCGACTGACCAAGGCCAAGGGGGTGATCTGGGCGCTGATCTGCACCGTCCTCAGCCGTGGGGTCTTTGCCGCCTCTTGCACTGTTAACGTAAGTCCAGCTATTTTTGGTAGCTATGACAACACCCTGAACGAAACAGCGGTTGCGACGATCTCGGGCACCTGCAGCAAGGGCAACCCTGCAGACCCGGACATGACCGGCGCCACCCTCACGCTCTCAACAGGCGCGAGCAACGCGTTCAACGCTCGCCAAATGGCCAAGGGGGCGGATCGCCTGGATTACAACCTGTACACCAGCGCCGCCCGAACGATCGTCTGGGGTGACGGGACGGCTGGCACTGGCACGGTCGCCGCGCTTGCCATCCAGAGCAATGGCCGATTTCTGAATCACAACAGTTCGCGTAACTTTACGATCCCCGCGTACGGTCGCATTCCAGGCAATCAGGACGCCGTCCCCGGCATATATAGCGATACCATCACGGTCACCATGTCCTTCTGACTCATGAACACGGATCCCGATGATGCGTATTGATTTTGTCTCTGATATCGCTTGTCCCTGGTGTGCCGTCGGCCTCGGCGCGCTCGAAAAGGCACTGGAGCGTCTGGCCGGACAAGTGGACGTCGAGATCCATTTTCAGCCCTTTGAACTGAACCCACAAATGCCGCCGGGTGGTCAGGATCTTGGCGAACATTTACGCCAGAAATATGGTTCGTCCCCAGAGCAGCAGGCCCGTACCCGCGAGATCATCACAGCCCGCGGGGCAGAGGTCGGATTCACCTTTCATCCCGAGGGCCGTGGTCGGGTCTACAACACCTTCGACGCCCATCGCTTGCTGCATTGGGCCTCGATTCACGATACCGACCCTGCCCAGGCCCGAAGTGACCAGTATCGCCTCAAAAAAGCGCTCCTCGAAGCCTATCAAGGCCGGGCCGAATGCATCGAGTCCCCGGACGTTCTATTGGCGGCGGTTGCAGCGGCTGAATTGCCTGTGAACGAGGCCAAGCGCGTCCTCGAGAGCGACCTTTACGGCGACGCCGTACGTGAACGTCAGGCGATTTATCGCGCTGCTGATATTCACGCCGTTCCGGCCGTGATCATCAATGACGAACATCTGATCGAGGGCGGGCACCCGGTTGAAGTGTTCGAAGCAGCGTTACGCGAAATCGCTGGACTTGAACCCGCCGCTTGAACCCGCCGCTTGAACCCGCCAAAGCCTGGCTCCCCATCAACCTCAGGACGCAGGTTTCAAAAACTTCAGGACGGCCTCAGTAAACGACTCGGGTTGTTCCATGTTGCTGAGATGCGCAGCATTGGGTAACACGCACAGTTGCGAATCCATCAGATGCTCATGGAGTTGCTGTGCCATAGCAGGCGGAGTCGCTTGATCGGACTCGCCAACGATAATCAGGGTTGGAATTCGAACCTGCCGGAGCGCCTCGAGGGTGTTGACTGCACCGATTGCCAAGCAACAGGCGGCATACCCCTCGACGGTTGACCCCTCGATCATCGCCGCAACGCTCGCCATCACCTCAGGACGAGCCGCCCGGTAAGGTTCGGTAAACCAGCGCGAGAGCGAACCTTCCACCATGGCCGCCATCCCCTTCGACTGTGCCGTGGCCGCTCGGTCTGCCCACAGAGCTGCCGCATTAGCCGGACCACGCCCTGTCGTATTCGCAAGGATCAAATGCGACAGGCGCTCCGGTGCTTTAATCGCCAGCGTCTGGCCAATCATTCCACCCATCGACAACCCAAGCCAGTGGCTTTTTTCGATGCCGAGTTCGTCCCAAAGCGCCAGTACATCCTGAGCTAGATCGCTCATCTGGTAGGGCCCAGCAGGGCTATCAGACTGACCGTGGCCGCGGGTTTCGACCCGCAATACCTTGAAATGCCGCGATAGCGCTTCAACTTGTGGCGCCCACATCGAATTGTTGGTACCCACCGAGTGCGAGAGCGTCAGCCAAGGGCCGTCACCATCGATCTCGTAATGCAGCTTGACGTGATTCACCGTTGCAAACATAGCCAGATTGACTCCACAAAAAAACAAGCAATCAAATGATCTTACGCGCTCGGGATTAAACTCCGTAACACAACCAACAGGTGCCCCGCTGAGGCAAAGGAGACCCATCATGAGTCAACAAACCAAGTACCTTCTCGATGAAAACCAGATGCCCAAATTCTGGTACAACATTCAGGCTGACCTCCCGCAGCCGGCCCCACCGGTTCTCCATCCGGGTACGCATCAACCTGTCGGTCCGGACGATCTGGCCCCGCTCTTCCCGATGGAATTGATCCTTCAGGAAGTCTCGACCGAACGCGAAATCCAAATCCCTGAGCCCGTCCGTGACATCTACCGCCTGTGGCGTCCTGCCCCAATGTACCGGGCCCATCAACTCGAGAAGGCACTCGGCACTCCCGCGAAAATCTTCTACAAATACGAGGGAGTCAGTCCTGCGGGCAGCCATAAGCCCAATACGGCGGTGCCACAGGCTTTCTACAATGCACAAGCGGGCGTCAAGCGACTGACTACGGAGACCGGAGCCGGTCAATGGGGGACCTCATTGGCGTTCGCAGGATCATTATTCGATCTTGAAGTACTAATCTTTCAGGTCAGAGTCTCTTACGACCAGAAGCCTTACCGGCGTGCCGTGATGGAAACCTACGGTGCACGCTGCCTGGCATCGCCATCGACCGAAACAGTCTTTGGACGAAGCGTCCTCGAACAGCGCCCTGATCATCCTGGCAGTCTCGGCATCGCCATTTCAGAGGCCGTCGAATTGGCAGCACAGCGTGACGACACCAAGTACGCCCTCGGTTCGGTGTTGAATCACGTTCTCATGCACCAAACGATTATTGGTCAGGAATCGATGCTGCAAATGGAAATGGCCGACCTTTGGCCCGATGTGGTGGTGGGATGTACGGGCGGTGGTTCGAATTTCTCCGGGATCGCATTCCCATTTATCGGACACGGCCTGCGCGGTGGGCCAAAACCAAGAATCGTCGCCGTTGAACCCGCCGCCTGCCCGTCTCTTACCCGCGGCCGCTATGCCTACGACTTTGGCGATACCGGGCATATGACGCCGCTGACCAAAATGCATACGTTGGGCTCGACCTTCACGCCCCCAAGCTTTCATGCGGGCGGTCTGCGTTACCACGGTATGGCGCCGCTGGTGTCGCATCTCAAGGAACTCAATCTGATCGAAGCAACGGCCTATACGCAGGGTGAATGTTTTGCCGCCGGCGTGCTCTTCGCGCGTCACGAAGGGATCGTTCCCGCGCCCGAGGCTAATCATGCGGTGAAAGGCGCGATCGAGGAGGCGCTTCGGTGCAAACGAGAGGGCCGCAGCGAAACCATCCTGTTCAACCTCTGTGGACACGGGCACTTCGACATGACGGCTTACCAGAAGTATTTTGCCGGTGAACTCGTTGACGAAGCCTATGACGAGGCCGAACTCGCCATGGCGCTGGCCGGACTGCCGAGTGTTGCCTGATGCGGCACCTTGCGCTCTGCCGCCTCAAGAGGCTGCCCTAGTCGTTCGTGCAAACCTGGGGTCTGACCCCAGGTTGCCGGAGTTGGCCTCCGGCTTTCGGCCGGGTAAGCAGCCCGTCATCGCGAAGGATTATCTCGCCGTCACGGCGAATCCACTGGCGACTCAGGCCGGCTGTCGCGTGTTGCACCAAGGGGGCAGTGCGATGGACGCGGCCGTAGCCGTTCAACTGGTCCTGGGTCTGGTTGAGCCCCAATCGTCCGGGATCGGTGGCGGTGCATTTATTCTTCACTATGAAGCCGCCACCGGCCGATTGCAAAGTTACGATGGCCGCGAAACCGCACCTGCAGCCTCGACTGAAAATGATCTGCGCTTGATCAGTGCGAGTGACCCCAGCCCTTTGCATCCCAGACTAGCGCATCCGTTTCTCAGCGCGCGGGCCAGCGGACGATCCATCGGGACACCGGGTGTGTTGCGCATGCTCGAAATGGCCCACCAGGATTACGGCCGACAGACCTGGTCGAGCCTCTTTGAGCCGGCAATCCGGATCGCAACGGAAGGCTTTGTCATCAGTCCCCGGATGGCGGCAGCAATCCGCACCGCCCGAAATGACCTGTTGCGCGACCCCGACGCCAGTGCGTATTTTCTGAATCCTGATCTGAGTGCCAAGTCAGCAGGAACAGCTCTGCGCAATCCCGACTATGCCGCAACCCTGGCCACGATCGCACGTGACGGCGCGCAAGCCTTCTACACCGGACCGATCGCCGAGTCGATCGTCGACAAGATCAAAGTCGGCAAAGGTAGCGACCATTCGCCGGTCGAAATCACACCCGGGCTCACCGAACTGAGTGATCTGGCCAATTACCGCGCGGTCCGGCGCGAACCGGTCTGCCGGCCTTATCGCCAGACCATGGTTTGCGGCATGGGTCCCCCATCAACCGGCGGAATTGCAGTCGCCCAGACCCTCGGAATTCTGGAGCATTTTGATCTCAAGGCACACCGGCCGTCGGTGGTCCATAGCGATGGAGGACGCCCGAGCTTGAGTGGCGTGCATCTCATCAGCGAAGCCCAGCGACTTGCGTATGCGGATCGGCATCGATATGTCGCCGATACTGATTTTGTCCCGCTCCCCGGGCTCGGTTTAGACACCTTGCTCGACCCTGGCTATCTCGCATCGAGGGCAGCGCTCATCTCGGCAGAGCGGTCAATGGGCGTGGCCAAACCAGGGGTTTTTCCCAGCACGCAGGCCCAAGGCGACAACACTTCAGAGGGCAATGGCACAACCCATGTCAGCCTGATCGATCGGGCCGGCAATGTTGTTGTGATGACCAGTACGATCGAAAGCGGCATGGGTTCATACCATTTCACCCGTGGGTTTTTATTGAATAATCAGCTGACGGACTTTTCATTCCAGGCAGCGGATGCCATCGGTCCAATCGCCAACCGCTTGCAGCCCCTAAAGCGACCAGCGAGCGCGATGTCCCCGACACTCGTTTTTCAGCGCAAGGCGGATGGGACGCGAGGAGAGTTTCTGATGGCCACCGGATCACCGGGTGGCCCCAGCATTATTCAGTATGTGGTGAAGACCCTCGTCAGTGTGTTGGACTGGGGTCTTGATGCACAACAGGCCACCTCAATGGTCAGTTTTGGCGCAAACAACAGCTCGACGACCCATGTCGGTGGCGAGCACCCCGACATCAACCCTGAAAACGATCCGCTGGTCAGCGGCCTGCGCGCATTAGGACATACCGTATCGACCGCGGCCCAGTCGAGCGGCGTGGCGACGATTTTGCGTCTACAAAACTCTTCGGACCCACCCCCATTCAACCCTAATCGATCACGCTACATGGGGGGTGTCGACCCCCGTCGCGAGGGCATCGCACTCGGTGGCCAACCGCGGCTTGACCAATGAGGCCGACTCTTTAGCTCGATTGCGTGCGGTCTCCGTATCCGGACCATGGGCCAGCGCTACGCCCATGCGCCGCTTCACGAAACTCTCGGGCTTGCCAAACAGGCGCAGATCCGACCCTGGGACCGCAAGCGCCTGCTCTAGCCCCGTAAACTCAATTGCCGGAGCATCAAGCCCCCCATAAATGACCGCACTTGCGCCGGCATTGCGCAATCGAGTGTCGACCGGGAGACCCAAAATCGCCCGCGCGTGCAGTTCAAACTCACTTTGCCACTGGGTCGCCAACGTGACCAGACCCGTGTCGTGCGGACGCGGACTGACCTCACTAAACCAGACCTGATCGCCACGCACAAAGAGTTCGACACCGAATAATCCAAGCCCGGCAGGCTCACCATTTAATCCTCGACCCAAGTCATCGGTGACCGTTCGACAGATCTGCTGCGCGCGTTCGAGCGCGACGGGCGACATCGCTTGCGGCTGCCAGCTTTCAACGTAATCACCGCCGACCTGCACGTGACCGATCGGCTCACAAAAGGACGTCTCGATCTGGCCCCCGGGCCCACGAGCCCGGACGGTGAGCAGGGTGATCTCGTACTCAAAATCGATAAAGCCCTCAACGATCACACGACCACCCGAAACCCGACCGCCATGCATCGCATGATCCCAGGCGGCCTCGATCTCGTCGGGCCGATTGATCCGACTCTGCCCTTTGCCCGAACTACTCATGACGGGTTTAACGAGACAGGGATAACCAATAGCGCCTGCGTCAACACCCTCCCCACCCCCTTCGATCGCAAACCGGAGTTGCTCGAGCGAATCGCAGAACCGATAAGGGCTCGTGGGCAGGCCGAGCGTCTCCGCGGCGAGGCGCCGAATACCCTCACGGTCCATCGTCAAACGGGCCGCGCGTGCCGTTGGCACCACCCTGACCTTGCCTTCCGCCTCAAGAGCCTGGAGTTCGGCGGTCGCGATCGCTTCAATTTCGGGTACGACCAATGACGGGCACTCTGATTCGATCAATGCCCGCAATTGCACCGGATCATTCATCGGAATCGTATGGGCCCGATGCGCGACCTGGTGACCCGGCGCGTGGTCATAGCGATCCACAGCGATAGTTTCGACCCCGAGTCTTTGCAGCGCAATCAGTACCTCTTTACCCAGTTCCCCCGCACCAAGCAGCATGACCCGGGTGGCATTCGGTGAGAGCGGCGTGCCCAGCGTCGTCATTGCCGAATCTCCGCAATCGCTTCAGACACTGAGCACCAGGGCTTCGTCAACAACAGGCCGCGTGAGCGATGGTGCGAAGGTCTCAATAAAATCATAAACATAGGTGCGTAGAAAATTGCCGCGTCGGATCGCGAGGCGGGTGAGATTGATCCCAAAGAGGTGACGTGCATCAATTGCCCGAAGCTTGAGATCGCGTTCAGGATCAAACGCAATGCCCGCGACAATCCCGACACCCATCCCGAGTTCAACATAGGTCTTGATCACATCGGCATCCATCGCCTCTAAGACAATGTTGGCCTTGAGCTGCCGCGCGTCAAAGGCCTCGTCGATATGGCGTCGCCCGGTGTAACCCGTCTCATAGGTCATGATCGGGAATTGCACGAGCTCGTCAAGCGTCAATACCCCCCCGTCGTCGACGATGACACTCAAGGGGTGGTCGGGCCGAACGATGACCGAATGAGTCCAACGATAGCAAGGCATGGTCACGAGCTCCGGATAGCTGGCGAGCGCTTCCGTCGCAATGCCAAGATCTGCGTCTCCACTGATCAGCATTTGCGCAATCTGCGGTGGCGACCCTTGATGCATCCGTAAGGTGACCTGGGGATGAACGGCACTGAAGTCACGAACTGCGGTTGGCAGGGCGTAGCGAGCCTGCGAATGGGTCGCTGCGATCGTCAGAGTGCCCTGCCCCTGCGCGGCGAACTCATCACCGGCGCGTCGCAAGTTTTCGGCCTCAAGCAGCAAACGCTCAATCATGGGCATGATCGTTTGTCCGGGACCCGTCAAACCCGTCAAACGCTTACCGGCGCGCACAAAGACTTCGATTCCGAGCTCCTCCTCGAGTTCCCGGATTTGGCGGCTCACCCCCGGCTGGGACGTGTGTAGCGCTTGTGCCACCGCGGTCAGGTTAAAGTCTTGCCGCACGGCTTCGCGCACGTAGCGCAGCTGCTGAATTTTCATAAGCCGGTATTTTGCCATTCATGTCACGTAGAACCTTTCTAGGAAGCTTGGCCGCCATGTCCAGTCTCAGACCCATTGTTTCTGGGGGCATTGCTGGGGGTCTGGTCAATGGTGCACATGCCGACGGGCTCGATCCCCAAGGGCACAACCTGCTCGCGTTTGATGTCAGCGCGTTGCAGAGTCAAATGCAGCAAGGCAGTCTGACAGCCGTGGCGCTCACCCAGGCTTGCCTGTCCCGGATTGAGGTCATCGACCGGAGCGGCCCACAACTGCGAGCGGTGATCGAACTGAACCCCGACGCAATCGAGATTGCCCAGGAACGCGACCGTGAGCGCCGGGCCGGCCAAGTCCGTGGGCCGCTACATGGAATACCCGTCCTGATTAAGGACAACATCGCGACTGCGGATTCGATGCAGACAACTGCAGGATCCCTGGCCATGATCGGAGCCAAAGCGCCCCGCGACGCTCATCTGGTAACCCGGCTACGCAACGCGGGTGCAATCATGCTGGGCAAGACCAACCTGAGTGAATGGGCCAATATCCGCTCAAACCGGTCGACGAGCGGCTGGAGTGCCCGCGGGGGTTTGACCCGCAACCCGCACGCGCTCGACCGCAACACCAGTGGTTCAAGCTCGGGAAGCGCCGCGGCCACTGCAGCCGTTCTGGCGCCGTTAACGGTCGGAACCGAGACCGACGGATCGATTGTTTCGCCCGCCTCCATCAACGGAGTCGTTGGATTCAAGCCCACTGTTGGTCTGGTGAGTCGCGACGGCATCATTCCGATCTCACGCACACAGGATACGGCCGGTCCAATGACACGTAGCGTGACCGACGCAGCCCTGCTGTTGAGCGCAATGGCAGGCCCCGATTCGCGAGACCCCGCGACCCGCAGCGCAAGAGCGACCGACTACATGGCCGCCCTGAATCTTGACGCACTCAGAGGCGCCCGACTTGGCATCGTCCGCTCAGCCTTCACCGGCAATCAGCGCATCGATGCAATCCACGAACAGGCACTCAGCGCTCTGAGTGCCAAAGGCGCGCGACTCATCGATTGGGTCAAGCTCCCATCGGCCGAGCAGTATCAGGACAGTGAATTCAGCGTGCTGCTCTACGAGATGAAGGCCGGTCTGAACACCTATCTGCGCGAATTTGGACGCGGCGCTCCCGTCAACAGCCTGGCCGATATCATTGCGTTTAATGAGGCGAACGCCGCCCAGGAGATGTCTCACTTCGGACAGGAATTATTCCTTGGGCAAAAGAACTTGGCGGATTGCGCAGCAAACCCTATCTCGCCGCGCTCGAGACCTGCCAACGACTGGCGCGCACCGAAGGCATCGACGAAGCCCTGCGTCGACACGAACTCGACGCGCTCGTTGCGCCAACAGGTGGCGTCGCCTGGCTCACTGACTTTGTCAACGGCGACCACTACACCGGGAGCTTCTCAACGCCTGCTGCAGTCGCTGGTTATCCGCATCTCTGCGTACCCTGCGGCTTTGCTGCCGGCCTGCCAGTTGGGCTGAGTTTTGTAGGCCCGGCCTGGAGCGATGCCCGGATTCTTGGGCTTGGGTTTGCTTTTGAACAAGCAACCAAGGCATTGCGCTTCCCAAGCCTAGCCAATTCCATTCAGATTATTTAACGAAAACACGCAAACCCTCAAGCAACTGGTCAGGCGCTTCACTCATCATCTGGTGGCCTGCCTGCAACCGAAGTACCTGGGCCGCATGCGCCTGATCGATGAGCGCCTGTGCACCTTTGGGCGGTGTCATCTGATCCTTATCACCCAGCATGAACAGAATGGGACAGTACACTCGCGCAATCGCGCTATCGCCCCCCTTGTAACGATCACACGCCAAAAAACCGGCATAAAACGGGTTGTGATCGGGGTTAGAGGCCAACACGCGCCGCATGAGCGCACGCCCCAATCCGGGCAACCAGGTCCCGGGTCCGAGGGCCGACGGCGGCGCCGCAAGCCCTGAATACGAGAAGCGGGTCACCAAGCGAATCGCCTCTTCGGGCGCTTTGACCGACGCCTCCAGCAATGCCTCCGATACTCGCATCGGGTAAGCAATGCCGAGCAATGCGAGTCGGTCGACACGATCTTGAATCCGACTCGCCGCTTCGAGCGCGATCAATGAACCAAAGCTATGTCCGATCAACACGATTCGGTCAATTTGCATCGTATCGAGCAGCGCAATGACCGCGAGCGCCGCCGCTTCGACCGAATCCGGAGGCGCCCCCATACTCCGATTGTGCCCCGGCAGATCTGGTGCCAACACGTTCCAGCCGTGGTGGGCAAAATAGCGTGACTGCAAACCCCAGACGCTATGGTCGTTTAACACACCATGAATAAAGAGCATGGTGGGTTTTGCGGCATCGAAGGCGCGTCCCCCGGTGTACACATAGAGCGGCTCGCCCTGAACGATGATGATCATGAGGAAGCCCCAGACGGCGCACCTAACGCAGCCGACGCAGCCGACGCACCGGCGCGCTGCGCGGCCTTCAACGCCCGTTTGAGATCCTGAACCAGGTCCTCGGGATCTTCGAGCCCGATCGATAGCCGGATCGAGCCCGGTCCGATCCCCGCCGCATGCAGCGCGGTATCGTCCATTCGGAAATGCGTGGTGCTCGCCGGATGAATCACCAGGCTCCGACAGTCCCCCACGTTGGCGAGGTGACTAAAGATCTGCAGATTTTCGACGAACGCCTTTCCCTGGTCGCGGGTGCCACGCAGATCAAAACTAAAGACCGAACCGGCGCCGCGCGGGAGCAAACGTTGCGCAAGTTCGTGGCTGCGATGGTCAGGCCGGCTTGGATGCCCGACCCGTTCCACCATCGGATGGATCGCCAAAAAGTCCACAATCGCCTGGGCATTGCTGACGTGACGCGCCATCCGAAGCGGCAGAGTCTCAATCCCCTGCAGAATCAGCCAAGCCGTGTGCGGGCTCATGCACGCGCCAAAGTCTCTTAGACCCTCGCGACGGGCTCGGAGCAAAAATGCGCCAACCGTGTTCTCTTCACTGAACACCATGCCATGAAAGCCTGGGTAGGCCTCGGTTAGTTCGCCGAACTTGCCGGAACGCTCCCAATCAAAAGAACCACCGTCGACCAACAGTCCACCCACCACCGTGCCATGCCCCGATAAAAACTTCGTGGCCGAATGAACAATGAGATCCGCACCCAGTTCAAAAGGCTTGATCAACCAAGGCGTTGTCATGGTCGAATCAACCAGCAGGGGCACGCCGGCGTCATGAGCGATCGAACTGATGGCCGCGATATCGAGGACATCCAGGCCCGGATTTCCAACGGTTTCACCAAAAAACAAGCGGGTGTTTGGCCGAACCGCGGCCTGCCACGCGGCATGGTCATGGGGCGCGACAAAACTTGTTTCGATCCCAAAGCGACGCAGGGTGTAGTCCAACAGATTGTGCGAACCCCCGTAAAGCGCTGTGCTGGCAACGATGTGCCCGCCAGCCCCCATCAGCGTCGAAATCGCGAGGTGCAGCGCAGCCTGACCGCTCGCGGTTGCGATCGCGCCGATCCCGCCCTCGAGTGCCGCGATGCGCTGCTCGAGCACTGCATTCGTGGGGTTACTGATTCGACTGTAAACATGCCCCGCGCGCTCCAAATTGAACAGAGCGGCTGCATGGTCTGATGATTCGAAAACAAATGATGTGCTGAGGTACAGCGGAACCGCGCGCGCACCGGTGGCCGAGTCCGGCGAAGCGCCCGCGTGAAGCGCCAGGGTGTCAAAACCGACTAAACTTTCCATCAAGGAAGATCCATCATGCAGTACGAAACCCGATTTTGCACCCATTGCGCAACAC